>NZ_JAVJNP010000042.1:0-154895 GCF_040217205.1 Coleofasciculus sp. A1-SPW-01
CACTGAAACCTGTATCAATAATGCCGACTAACGGCTGATTTTCTGGAGGAAACTCATACTGGACAGGTTCAGCGAGTGCAGAATCTGTTATCGGTTCGGTGATAATTTCACTGGTGTTAACAGGTTCATCGATAACAACATCCGTTGACTCATCAGTCGTCGGTTCGGTAACAATTTCACCCTCATCGACTGGGATGTCATCGGTTGGGGATTCCCCGACCAATTCATCGGTTAAGAGTCCGCCATCATCAGGCGTATCTGGAGTAATATAAGGTCTGGCATAATCAATCAACGCTTGACCCAAATCCGTCTCCCGCCAATCCTTTCCAGACTCAATCACCTCATCTATTAAAGCCGCTTCACCCGTCGCCCCGCGCACTTGGAAAATAACATCGTTATAATCCCCATCCGACTTCGTATCCACCCGCAAATCTTCCATCACAAAGGTACTTCCATCCCCCGTGACATCGGCAATTTGCCCCACATGAAATGCATCATCTGGATTCGCCGTCGCCATGGAAAATAGGGGACGCGCCGCCCCTCCCACATCCGGATTATCAAACACCCGTTGCACTGTATTATTGGGAACCAGCATGAAACCAAACTCATCCCCTGGACGCATTTGGACTGTTTTAACTCCCAAATACTCTCCAGAATTTCGGTCACTTTCTCCTAATTCCCCAACGAACCGCGCCCCCTCAGTTTGGTCAGATATCACCACATGACCTAATTCTGAATCACTCAACGCACGAGAGGCGGCTTCCTGGATAAATTCTTCTGAACCCGGTTCAAATTCATCCATGCCATCTAAGCTAAAGATAGCCAGTTCACCTTCATATCCCCCACCATCAAAGAGGAAATCAATACTTACTTCCCCAGTTTCACCGACGGTGAATGTGCCAGACTCAAAGGTGGGATTGATAAAGGGAATGTCTTCCAGTTGATCCGTTAACAGTGGCGTTTCTGGCGTCATTTCAGCACTACTATCAGCATCTTCTGGGGTTACATCGACATCCCCATCCCCATTGCTAAAGGTTTGACTATCCTCATCTGAGATATCCCACTCTTCACCCAATTCTGGGAGTTCAGGGGTATCAATATCCATTGTCGCTAAGTCGGGTGTCTCATCGATGCCATCCACCAAACCACTGGGAGTATACATGGGTTCGAGGATAAACGCTTGTAGCAATACGGGAGACTTGTCATCCAGGGATTGGTGATCAGGGGGTGATTTTGACCCGAATAAACCATTCCAAAAACTCGTCAGCCATCGGAAAACACTATTGTGCGATCGCGCCTTGGTGCTGGATGCTGGAGACGGTTGAGTGGCTGTCGGTTTGCTTGTCGCTATATCTAAACGGTTCATAGAATTCGTTTCCTTAAAATTACGATAGAGAACTAAGTTCATTAGAACGGAGTTTTTGGCTTCAGAACCCCCCGCAAGGTATCAAGTTCAATCGCCTTATTTCTGGCAGATGGTATCAAAAGGTATCAAAAGGTATCAGAGGGTGATGGTTCTTTCCAGACGCTTCTGGCATCACGTCTCTACAGCCCTTCCCCATCTGCCAGAGGTTCCACCGCAGGAGTCTCTACGTTTCCTTGGCGGTGAAATCTTTCTGTTTACCTGTCATTTACTAGGTCTCTCTTTTTTGTCTATATGCCGTTTTTTTTAGAAAACTTCACACTAACCCCCAGAAAATTTGAGGATTCGACAAAAAATTTTCAATTCTAAGGGATAACTAAGAGTAGGGACAGGTTTGCATCGAATCATGAGGCGCGTTATGACTGAAGAGTTCAACCCGTCAACGTCTGATAACCGCTTACCCGACAACCAACCTGGGGATTTAGAGTCGAGTCATCGTCAGACTATCGAGGAACAAATGAGTCAGCTTGTTCGGGAAACCTGCAAGCATCCCCCGAATAGCAGCCAGCGACGAAAAGGGTTAAGTCAGCTGATTCGGCTGATTCACAAATCCGGTAAGCTTTGGCGGGGCTACGCACCGTATTATGAAGATGCGCTGCAAATGATGTGGCAACATCTGTGCCGGAATCTCTGTGAAGCCCCCAGAGGCGGGCAGTATGACCCCAGTCGCGGGAGTGTTACGACTTGGTTGAATTGGTATCTTAAGCGGCGGCTGCAAGATTTGCGATCGCAGGCGCAAGTAGAGAAGAAATGGCGAACTTTTCCTCAATCTGATGAACAGGAAACCCTTAACTTTATCGAAAATATTGCGGCTGATCCTGATATTCCCCCGATTCTAGAAGAAACCCGCTATTGGGTAGAAACTGATCCGGATGGGGAGTTAAGTAGCGTTCATATTAAAGGACGTCCGGATATAACCTGTCAAGTGTTAATTCTGCGTCGCTTACCGCCAGAAACCAGTTGGAAAACCCTAGCCGATGAGTTTAACTGTTCCCTGCCAACGTTGGCTGGCTTTTACAAAAAACAATGCCGCCCTCGTTTGCGACAATTTGCTGAATCTCAGGGGTATTTGTAATTGGTTATTTGTTTGTTTATTCAACTCCCAAACGCGCTATGTTACTCATCCGTGTCCACTTAAAACCCCCTCTCCCCCAGCCCCTCTCCCACCAGGGGAGAGGGGCTGGGGGAGAGGGTATTCTTTTCTGTGATGCTAGAAGCGTTCTTCTGTGCTGGTTCTCCTTCTTTTACCCCCCGTGCAAAAAAAGCGAAGCATCCTCTGGCTTCCCCCTTTTGAAGGGGGACGGGAGGGGGATCTAAAAGGGAAGAGGGGGATCTAAAAAGGGAAGAGGGGGATCTAAAAAGGGAAGAGGGGGGATAAGAAGAGGTTAGGGGATGAGGGTGAAAAGCTTGCCTTTATTTATCGCTAATGTTTAGACATCCTAAAAGAGTTCAGTTTATTTCTAGTTCCCGACTTCGGGGACGGAGTGTAACCTATTATGGCTAACCTGCAAATGCTCAATGAAACAGTCTTACCCATGCCAATTACCCGCCATGCCATTCAGACGGCTGAACAATTTGCGGCGGCAATTCCCAATCCACAAAAATCTGAACAGGTTTATCTGAATACCCTGGCAGTACAGGCGGTGCATGACTATTTACAATTAATGGGAATTGACACCAACTTGCAGCAAAGTGATAGCTGGAATCCAGTGGTACGGATGTGTGAAGATGTGGCTGATTTGATGGTAAAGGGATTGGGTAAATTGGAATGTCGCCCGGTTCTCTCAGAAATCATTAAAGACTTGGAGACATCGATTCAATCCTCCACTGTGCCACTCTGCCCGATTCCCCTGGAAGTGCAAGATGAACGCATTGGCTATATTGTTGTAGACATTAATCAACAGACAAAAAGAGCCACACTTCTGGGATTTACTAAAACGGCGGGTACGGGTGAATTATTCTGGCATCAACTGGAATCTGTCGATGCTTTATTAGACCATCTCGACAGTCTGGCACAACCGCAAGTTCGCCTGAGTCAGTGGTTAGAAAATGTCTTTGAAACCGATTGGCAAGATGTAGAATCCTTACTGGAAACAACCACCAACCCTTCATCCCCTCAGCGCCCGGTTTCTCAGTTGAATTTGGGTCAATGGTTTGAGCAGATTTTTGATGAAGGGTGGCAGGCGATTGAACAGTTCTTTGGCGCTAAATCTAATCTACAACCCCAATTTAGGGGCGAGTTAGCCTCGATAAACCCTAGGGGAGAACGGGGACTACAATTACTGCCAGAAGCTGATGTGATGCGGGCAAAGTTGCTGGATTTGGGGCTACAATTGGGAACCAAAATGATTGCCCTGCTGGTGGCATTAACCCAGGAAACGGATGGCAGAATTAGTCTCTTTGTGCAAGTCTATCCGGCGATGGGTGAGTCGTATTTGTCCCCTCACCTGAAACTTATTTTACAGTCTGATCCGGGAGAGGTTCTCCAAGAGGTGGAATCGAGAGGTCAAGATGTCTGTATTCAATTGCGACCCTTTAAAGTTGAACCTGGAACTCATTTTAGTCTACAAGTGATTCTGGGTGAAATCAGCATCACCGAATCCTTTGTTGTCTGATTTTCCCCCCATTACTGCCATGAGTGAGTTAGTCGTCTTAAATTTAGGACAAGGGGATTTTAATCAGGGATTTCCTTCAGTTACAGCGCGGTTGGGACAACCGGGTAATCTGGGGATGCAAATGAGTGGTTCGTTGCCTCCAGCACCGGAAATTCCGCAACTTTATACCAATTGGCGACTCCTTTATCAGTTACTTTATCGCCAGAATAAACGTTCCCCCATCGAAGTTGCCCCTTCTGGGATTACCAATATTTCTGATGGGGCGTTTGGTGAGATTAGTCAGCGGTTAGAAGCGAGTTTTAATGGGTGGTTGGCGGCGGCGGGATTTCATGGGATTGAGTCGCAATTGAGAACTCAATTAAGTCCGAGTCAACGGGTTCAGATAATTGTTGAAAGTGATACTGATCAGGTATGGCGACTGCCTTGGCATCTCTGGAGTTTGGCGAAACAGGATTTCCCTTATGCTGAAGTTTGTTTGAGTAGTTCTAACTATCCCGCCCCAATTCGGCAACGGTTTAAGCCTGCGGGTGCAGCAGTGAAATTGTTAGTGATTCTGGGGAATAGTGCTGGACTTAATCTTAAGAAAGATTGGCGTCTGTTGCGACAGTTACCGGGGGTAGAGGCGACGTTGCTGGTGGAACCGGAACGCGAGGAATTGAATGATCAACTGTGGCAAGCAGGGTGGGATATTTTAGTCTTTGCTGGACATAGCGTTAGTGATGAGAATGCCCAAAATGGACGGATTTTTATTAATCAACATTCACAGCATAATAGTTTAACCATTTACGAGTTACAAGAAGCCCTGAATCGGGCAATTGAGCGCGGATTACAGTTGGTTATTTTTAACTCCTGTGATGGGTTGGGATTGGTACGAGATTTAGCCGCCGCCCGGATTCCCTTACCGCCAACCATTGCTATGCGGGAACCTGTTGTTGATGCGGTGGCTCAAGCTTTTTTAGAGTATTTTTTGCGAGACTTTGCTTGGGGAGAACCCTTTCATTTGGCAGTACGACAAGCGCGGGAACGATTGAAAGGATTAGAGTCTCGGTTTCCGGGGGCGAGTTGGTTGCCTGTGATTTGCCAGCATCCGGCGGTGAAACCGCTAACGTTGCCGGAATTGCGGGGTTCTGGACAGTTGCCGAGTCGGGTTGCTGATGCTGCTATTACTCCCAAATTCCGATTATTTCGTCCCGCTTTAAATGGGTTAATTAAGTTGACTCCAATCCTAGTATTTGGCTGTATCAGCAGTTATGTTTTAGCCGGGGATTGGATAGCTGAGTCTCTGGATCAATTGGGCGTAGACAAGCACAAAAATGGGCAGCTTTGGCAAGCTCAAATTTACTACCGCATTGCTACTTGGTTTAATCCCAGTTATGCCATTGCTCACTACAATTTAGCCTATCTCTGTGATAAAGACTTGCATGATGTGAACTGTGCCTTTCAAGGCTACCAACGGGCAGCGCTACGGGGACTTCCCGAAGGCTATGCACAAGTGGCTCGTTTGCAGATTATTGATGATAACCATAGAGAGGCGTTATCAGCGATTCATCAATGTTTACAATTGACGGACTATGAGGCGGTCAAAGCCGCCTGCTTAAAAAATTTAGGTTGGATATTATTAAAGGAAGGGAATCTAATTGCAGCGGAGAAAAATTTGCGCCAAGCGATTGAATTAGAAGTCGATAGCCCACATTCCCACTGTCTCTTGGCTCAAGTTTTAGAAGCAAAGGGGAGAGAACAAGCGGCGCTGACAGCTTGGGAGAATACACTGCACTACTCACAACATCGCATTCCCGAACAACATGACTGTATTAGTTGGGCAAACCAACGTTTAGAAACCGGGGGAAATTGATGAAATGTCAACAGTTTATGGCAATAAGTCTAAGTTTACTGGCGACGATTGGGTTAACAGCACCACGTTGGAAAATGGGTATCGCTTTAGCCACAGCCGGGAGACTTGCCAACGGACAAATTATTCAAATTAAAGGTGAGGTACAAATCGAGCGATCGCATGGTAGTATCTTATCGCCAAGTCCAGGAACTTCTCTGTATCCCGGCGATCAACTGCTGACAACAAACGGGGCGCAAGTTTTGGTGTACTGTGCGGATTCAACCCCATGGTTGGTATCAGCAGGGGAAACCCAGTTGAATCGCTGCGCCAGGGAAACTGAGGAGGATAAATGTAACAGCAATTTGGTAGATTGTCCCGATCGCGGTGATAAAATTGCTTGGAGTAATGCGCCTATTCCTTACCTGATTAGTCCCCGTCGCACCGCATTACTGACTACACAACCGACGCTACGCTGGAATCGGGTACCGGGGGCGACGAGTTACACCGTCACGGTAGAGGGGGTGACGCCGCAGGGTGAGGTAGTGGCAAATTGGACTACGCAGGTGAGTGAGACGCAAGTGGTTTATTCGGGGGAGTCACCCCTGAATCCCGGTGTTGAATATTTAGCCATCATCCAAGCTAACCCAGGGGCGTCATCCTTAGACGAACCCTCTCGACCGGGAGGACTTCATTTTACTGTACTCGATCACACTCAAGCTGAGATTGTGCGCGACAAAGCCGCCGAAATTAGCCAACAAGACTGGGAAGACTCAGCCAAAGCCCTGGCACAGGTTCAGCTATATGCAGAGAACCACCTGATTGCCGCTGCGATCGCGTTATTAGAAGAGTTAGTCGCTACTGGGGTGGAATCAGCCCCGATTTATCGCCGTTTAGGGGAACTCTATTTATATGAGTTGGCGCTAGTTCCCCAAGCTAATACTTACTATACCAAAGCCGTGGCGTTAGTTGATGCCAATGATCTCGAAGAACAAGCCGCTGCATTAGAGGGGTTGGCACAAACCCAGTTGGCATTAGATCAAAACGATGCCGCGATTCGTTCGTTTAATTTAGCGTTAGATGTCTATCAACGGTTAGGAGATGGGGAACGGGTGAAACAGTTAGAAACCACGTTGGGGGACTTAATTAATGAATGATAATTTTCACATTTTTTTTGCACGGAAGGGGAAGCCGGAAGCCCCTAAAAATAACAACTATATTCCGCTTCTCTCCCCTTGTAGGGGAGGGCTAGGGAGCATCCGTTTCAACTTAAGGTAGAAAACCAATGCTGGTAAGGTTTTAAGCTGTGTCTATCTACTCCTCGACATTTTCCCCCTCATCCCCTAACCCCTTCTCCCTCCGTGGGGAGAAGGGGAACCGGAGTCTTTGCTCCCCTCTCCCAAGCTTGGGAGAGGGGCTGGGGGTGAGGGCTGGCGTGGGAGAGGGGGCTGAGCTTAAGTTGACACAGATGAGGACTCATATCCCCTGATTAATTGACCAACCGCTTTATTAAAAATACTCTTAAAAAGAGAGGCAAACTATGTTTATAAATCAGGTATCGCATTTACTCAAAACCAACCACTCAGCCATCAAAAGAATTAGCCGATGGATAGCCGCCATTGCTCTATTCACACCCTTTAGCAGCCCATGGGTGCAAGCTCAATCAATTACGCCAGAAACCGATGGAACTGCGACAACGGTTAATGTTGATGGCAATCAATTTAATATTGAAGGCAACACGCTTTCAGAAGATGGAGCAAATTTATTCCATAGTTTCCAGGACTTTGGATTAGATGCGGGTCAGACTGCTAACTTTGTATCCAATCCTGAGATTAGGAATATTTTCGGGCGGGTGGTTGGCGGTAATGCTTCCATTATTAATGGTCTAATTCAAGTAACTGGGGGTAATTCTAATTTATTTCTGATGAATCCGGCGGGGATTGTGTTTGGGGAAAATGCGTGGTTGAATGTCCCAGCAGATTTTACAGCCACAACAGCCACAGGGATTGGTTTTGGCGAGGGAAATTGGTTTAATGCCTTTGGCGGGAATGAGTATCAGGATTTAGTCGGAAATTCCAGTGGTTTTGCCTTTGATTTAGCGCAACCGGGAAGTGTGATTAATGCGGGGAATTTGGCGGTAACAGAAGGGCATAATTTAACGCTACTGGGGGGTACTGTTATCAGCACCGGGGAATTGGCTGCACCGGGAGGAAATCTGACAGTTGCGGCGGTTCCGGGGGAACGTTTGGTCAGGATTAGTCAACCGGGACAGTTATTGAGTTTGGAAATAGAACCGCCACGGGATAATGAGGGGATGTTGCTTCCGGTTTCGCCGTTGGATTTAGCAACGCTGCTGACGGGAAGTGCTGAGACGGTGGAAACTCAGCTAAAAGAATCGGAAATAACTATCCCAAATGAAGCGGGGACAGTGATTCTCCTAGCAGACATTCAAACAGAAGATGGTTCGGTTGATTTTTATGCTAGTCAGAACCTGACAGTATCAGGAATCAATACAGGCAGTGGTGACATTATATTGACGGGAAATGAAATTGACTTGATAGGAGATACTCGGTCGGTAAGAGGTACTGGAAATATTTTGATTCAGCCCTCAGATCCTAGTCAAAATATTACTTTTGGAGGTTTAACCGATAGTGGCGCAGATACGCTAACTATTATAACCAAGGAGTTATCTACCTTCTTATTTTCAAATGACTTTAACTCTATCATGATTGGGCGTCCTGATGGAAGTGGTATTGTTAATATTAAAGAACGGCAATTTACTGAAGTTGAAGGCGACACTCTGCCCATACAATTCCGTTACCCAGTGACGATTTATGGAGGTTCGATTACGGGAACTGGTAATATTGAAGCAGTTTACAATGCCTCAATTACCTTAATAGCCAATCAAAATATCTCCATTCAAGATATTCAGTTAAGGGATAGCGACGGGAAAGGTGACATGGGAGATATTGACATTACTGCTGGAGGTAATATTACTGTAGGTGGTCTCAGCACAAGGTCAGGCAAAAACAGTGGTGGGGATATTAGCCTTACTAGCGGAGGAAGCATCATCGCTGATTCCTTAAATACTTCTGGTGGCAATGACTACCATAATGGAAATGCTAATGGCGGCAATATTAATCTCAAAGCTCAGGACGACATAACCATCAATCAGGGTGTTAGTTCATTTAGTGGAGCAATCTTTGAAGTAGTAGGTTTCACTTTCATTGATGGTGATGATGAGCCTATTCCTTCTAACCCTAATCCTGAACCTTTAGCTGCTGACGGCAACTCGAATGGTGGAAATGTTAGGATTATCAGTTACAACGGCTCTATATCTATTCCCAACGAAGGAATTCGCAGCTACGCTTATCCTCAAAGTCAAGAAGGCACTACAGCTCTTGATGCACAAGGCGGTACAGTGTACCTTGAAGCTGCTAGGGATATTACCCTCGATTCTGTCGCGTCATTTGTCGGTCAAGGTACGGGTACGGCTTTTGAATTTAGCAGTAGAATTAGCAGTAGCCAAAACCCTATTTCTGTTACTGGCGCATCCAGTGCAGGTGAAGTAGAAATCATCAGTCATAATGGTTCAATTACTGTCAATTCAGGCATTGATAGCTCCTCTATTGATACTGAAAGTGGTGGCAACATTACCCTGAGAGCTGGCGGTGATATTATCACCAGTGACATCAGCTCAAATGCCAAATTGGATGGGGGTTCGATTCAACTAATTAGCGGCGCTACTATCAATACCACGGCTGGAATTATCAACGCGGCTGGCGGTGATAATGGCGGTGATATCACTCTGTTTGCACCGAGTAATATTTCTACTGGTGAAATTACTACCTTTATCAGTGGCTTCAGTGGCAATAGTGGAAACATCACCATTACTAGCGAAAACGCTAACATCGACACCAGCCAAGGCGCACTCATCACCGCCTCAGCATTTGGTACGGGTGGTAATATCAGCCTTGATGCAGCTAACAACATTACCGCCGCTCAAATTGATGCCTTTTCATTCTCCAGCACAGGTGGAGAAATTCAGATCACTGCCGAGAATACCATTACTACCAAAGGCAATATCGAAACCAATGAAAATTCGATTACTTTTGATGGTGCAGTTAACCTAGCCGATGATATTGCTGTCACTATTTCCGGTACAGGTAATATCAGCTTCCAAGATACCGTTAACGGGACTCAAAATCTTACCCTGACAACCGAAAATGGCATTATTCAATTTAGCGATATCGTTGGCAACTCAACCCCCCTCAACAGTTTAACTGTCCAAGGCAACATCACAGATAATCCTCAAGGTATCGATATCACAACCGTCAATAACATCATCACGGATAACCTCACCTCTCCAGAAAGCATTGCTCTCACTAGCACCAACGGACACATCAAAACCGAAACGATTACTTCACCAGGAGGCATTTCCCTTACCAGCAATAGCGGACAAATTGAAACAGATATTCTTGATTCCTCTAACCTTAATGATGGCGGTGATATTACCCTCAACGCCCGTGGCAATATAAAAGTCAGCCAGATTAACGCCCAAAGTCTGGGGAATGGTAGCGGCGGAGATGTAGATATTACCACCCCCAGTTATTTCCAAGCCACCGACTCCTTCACCGACCAAAATGGCATCAATGCCAGTATTTCTACGGCTGGTGGTGGGGATGGTGGCAGGATTATTATCCGTCACGGTGGAAATGGTGAGATCCCCTTTATTGTCGGAAATCCTGATATCAACGGCACAGAATCAGCAATTACCAGAGGTGATGACGCTTCCATCCAGACAATTGCCCCTACCGAAGAGTATTTCTTTACCCACAAACAGGATCAAGACCGCATTCAAATTATATCCATTCTGGGCGCTGTACCTCTACCGCCAACGCCCATCCCTGTGCCAGAACCCACACCCAAACTAAACTTAGATCAAAATCCCATTGAGTCGTTAGCCCTTCGGGTTGGGGATACTTTAGGCGCAGCCACCAGTATTATCCCAGACCCGGAAACCGGAAACTACAATATTAGCTGGGAATTTCCGGGCGAACAATCTATCAATCTCAACGTTAACAACCCCCTCCCACCACTACCCGTCAACCAACCCAATGATATTGTTGGCGAAATTGACCAACTCTTTGAAGACCAATATGAAGACTACTTCGGCGAAAATATCACCGATAAAGAAATCACCGCCGAAAACCTACGCGAAACCCTAAAAACCATCGAAAGTCAAACCGGACAACGAGCCGTGGTTATCTATGTTCGCGCCTTTCCCGACCAACTGCAACTCGTTTTAGTCACCCCCGACACCCCACCCATCCCTAAAACCATCCCCAATATCAACCGCCAAAAACTAAAGCAAGAATTAAATAAATTCAACCACGCGATTAACAATAACACCAGCCATGCCTATTTACCCACCGCTCAAACCCTCTACAAATGGCTACTTGCTCCCCTAGAAAATGAAATCGAACACCTAGAAATCGATACCCTCATCTTCTCCATGGATACCGGATTACGCCTAATTCCCCTCGCCGCCCTCCACGACGGACAACAGTTTCTAGTTGAAAACTATAGTATCGGGTTTGTTCCCAGCTTCAGCCTCACCGATACCCGTTATCAAACCCTAAAAGACGCTCAAGTTTTAGCCATGGGAATAGACGACTTTTCCAATTCCACCCAAGACGATTTACCCTCTGTTCCCCTAGAATTATCCACCATTGTCGGCAACTTATGGACAGGTGACTCCTTCCAAAACCAAGACTTTACCCTGGATAACCTCCGCACTCAACGCCGCCAAAACCCCTATAGTATCGTTCACCTCGCCACCCACGCCGACTTTCCCCCAGACGGCGGTAAAGGCGCTTACATCCAACTGTGGAACCAGAAACTCGGATTAGAGGAACTCAGACTCGTCGAATGGTACGCCCCGCCCACCGTGGAACTCTTAACCCTCAGCGCCTGTAAAACCGCTGTCGGCGATGAAAATGCCGAGATGGGATTTGCAGGTTTAGCCGTACAAGCCGGGGTCAAATCCGCCCTCGCCAGTCTCTGGAAAGTCAACGATGCTGGCACATTAGCCCTGATGACAGGATTTTATTCCCAACTGAGCAAAGACGAAATTACCATCAAAGCCAAAGCCCTGCAACAAGCCCAAATTGCCATGCTGCGGGGAGAGGTGCGGATTGAATCGGGTCAACTGGTGGGAACAGATATAACCGTCAGCCTACCGCACCAATTGAAAAACCTGAATGATTCTGAACTATCCCATCCCTATTATTGGGCAGGATTCACCATGGTTGGTATTCCTTGGTAATTTCCACGATTTTTTAGCTCCCTCAAATCGTACCCATGTATATTTAAGATTTTCTGGGTCTTCCGCAGCTATTACAGCACAAAAGTGAAATTTACCGATTATTGACCCTGAGTGTTGATATAATCGCTACTCGAACCACTACCAGGGTTGAGGTAAAAAAATCATGTCAGACTGGCAGGAAATTACAGGTGGCGTCACAGCACCTAGAGGATATCGTGCATCTGGAATAGTAGCTGGACTTAAGCCTTCAGGACTGCCAGATTTAGCATTGATTGTATCGGATATTGAGGCGATCGCAGCCGGAGTCTTTACCCAGAATCAGGTTTGTGCAGCGCCTGTTACCTATTGTCGCCAGCGTTTACGAAAAAAAGCCAGCGCCCGTGCTATTCTAGTGAACGCTGGTCAAGCGAATGCGGCAACCGGGGAAGCCGGGTGGCAAGATGCTTTGGACTCGGCGAAGGCATTGGCACAAGCCTTGAATATTGCTCCAGAGTCTATCTTATTAGGCTCCACGGGTGTGATTGGACAGCGTATTCGCATGGATGCCCTCCTCGCCGGAATTCCTCAATTGGTGGAAGGCTTATCAGAACTGGGTTCCAATGCTGCTTCCCAAGCGATTATTACTACAGATTTGGTGACAAAATCCATTGCCTTGGAAACCACGATTGACGATCGCCCGGTACGAATTGGCGGGATTGCCAAGGGTTCAGGGATGATTCACCCGAATATGGCAACACTGTTGGCGTTTGTTACCTGTGATGCGGTGGTTGCTACACCGTTATGGCAAAAAATGTTAAGTCGGGCGGCGGATAAAAGCTTTAATCAAATTACCGTCGATGGGGATACCAGTACCAACGATACCCTGATTGCCTTGGCGAATGGTCAATCTCGCACCTCAGCGATTACAGAAATGGGACCCCATGCCGAAAAGCTAGAGGCGATGCTGACGGCGGTATGCCAACATTTAGCCAAGGCGATCGCACGAGATGGCGAAGGGGCGACGTGTTTGATGGAAGTACAGGTTACAGGCGCACCCAATGATCAAGCAGCGCGTCAAATTGCCCGAACGATTGCGGGTTCATCCCTGGTGAAATCTGCCATATTTGGTCGTGATCCCAACTGGGGAAGAATAGCGGGCGCAGCGGGGCGTGCAGGTGTCCCCTTTTCCCAAGAAGCCTTGCGGATTCAGATGGGGGATTTTGTGCTAATGGATAAAGGTCAACCTTTACCCTTTGACCGAGATGCGGCGAGTGCTTATTTGAAAAATGCCGCGACTGGGGCGTATTTGAAAGAGGATACCGTTTTAATTTCGGTCAGTATTGGCAATGAACCAGGTACGGGTAAGGCGTGGGGCTGTGATTTGAGTTATGACTATGTGAAAATTAATGCCGAGTATACGACGTGAGGGCGATGGTTCGGTTCAGGGGGCGATGGTTCGGTTCAGGGGACGATGGTTCGGTTCAGGGGGCGATGGTTCGGTTCAGGGGGCGATGGTTCGGTTCAGGGGGCGATGGTTCGGTTCAGGGGGCGATTGAAATCGCGGCTACACAAACGAAGTCCGCCTTCGCGGACTAGGTTATATATCAGGTCTCGACCAAAGGACGGGTTCAAGAAATATGAGGTCTAATTTTACCCAGTTGTATCTTCATTGTGTTTGGGCAACTTGGGATAGATTGCCTTTGCTTACGAGCGATATCCAGGAGGCAGTTTATGCAGCAATTATTGGGGAATGCCAACAGCTAAAATGTACAGTTATTTCCTTGGGCGGTATTGAAGATCATGTACATCTATTAATCAGTTTTCTCCCTACTATAGCGGTTTCCGACTTAATCAAACAAGTTAAAGGAAGTTCTTCTCATTTAGTTACCCATAAAATTAAGCCAGGAGAATTCTTCAAATGGCAAGGCAGCTACGGCGCATTCACTGTTAGCCATGATAATCTTGACCAGGTAGCTAATTACATCAGAAATAAGCCGATTCATCATCGACATAAATCAATAATTCCCAAGTAGGAATTATTGACTAACTGATTAATTAAATCATTCCTATAGTGTCGGTAAAGCATTATGAGAAACCAGGTTTTTCGTAAGGATGACAACGAAATATCAAGCTTTCACCCAAAGAAACCAGATTTCTTGACCGATGTTCTAGTGGTAATAAATCGCGTTGATATAGCAACCGCCATAGCGGTTAGGACACATCATTTATGTAGAGACGCGCCATGGCGCGTCTCTACAATGGTGCCGAAAGTCCTAATCGATGTGTCTACTGCTATATGTAAAAAACTGCTTCTATTCGTTTTCGATAAAGTGCAAGTTGTAAGTCCGCGAAGGCGGACTTTGTTTGTGTAGCTGCGAATTCCATTCGCCCAGCTCAGCTTGCTACCTTAACTCGGCAAGTCAGGTCAGGGCGGGTTTTGCACAAACGTTATTATCCATAGCCAAACGAAAGTCCCTAAACCCGCCCCTACAAACCCTGCTTTTCCTGCTCACTTTTTTGCCTGAATCACCTGTAAACTCCCCCCCGCATGGAGGTGCTGTTCACAGGAGGCAAACCCTGTCTGCTTAAGCAATCTCACCAAATCCGTCTCCAATAACTGCCACGCCGTTTCCGTTTCAAATAACCAGAGAAACAGGGCGACTCCCGGCATAAATAAACTATTAGTCGGCTTGTGAAAATCCACCAGCGCGAACACACCACCCGGTTTCAGCACCCGATACACTTCCCTAAGAATTTGCTGCAACACTGACGGTGGCATCTCATGGAGTGCTACACTTGTATGCACTAGGTCAAACTGATTCTCCGAAAACGGCATATTCTCGGCAAAGGCTTCTACATACTTCGCTTGAGGCACGTTCTTTTCGGCGCGTTGCAGCGATAAGGGTGAAACATCCAGTCCTGTGACATTCTGGGAATACTCCACCAGAAAGCGGGTAGCCTGACCCCCGCCACAGCAAAGGTCTAACACTTGCGTTTCTGAGTCAATTGTTAAGCCGTGCAAAGGCAGATGGTGGAATCGCCGTTCTCCACCCACACTGGTGGCGGCTAATCGAGAAATCGTGTCATATAGCCACTGATACTTATAACTCAACGGTCTTAATACGGTTGCCATAGTTCTGGTAGGATCAAGAATCTAGATTTTTTCCGGAAAACTCAGACCATTACCAGCATATATTGTTAAAATCAGTAACAAATATGAAATATTTGGAATGCCGTGGTTGCTATGGGTCGTGTTGGGGTATTATTACTTAATTTAGGTGGACCGGATAATTTAGAAGATGTCCGCCCCTTTCTTTTTAATCTATTTGCCGATCCCGAAATTATTCGCCTGCCATTTTCGTGGATGCAAAAGCCCCTGGCTTGGTTGATCTCGACAATGCGGGCAAAGAAGTCGCAAGAGAATTACCGCCAAATTGGTGGGGGTTCACCGCTGCGGCACATTACTGAAGCCCAAGCCCAAGCTTTACAGGAGACGTTAAAGCAGCAGGGGCAAGAGGCGAATATCTATGTGGGTATGCGTTACTGGCATCCCTTCACCGAGGAAGCGATCGCCCATGTTAAACGCGATCGCATTGAACACCTAGTCATTTTACCTCTATACCCCCAATTTTCCATCAGTACCAGTGGTTCCAGCTTCCGGCTTCTGGAACAACTTTGGCAGGACGATGCTAAACTCAACCAACTGGAATACACAGTCATTCCCTCTTGGTATCAAGAACCGGGCTACCTGCAAGCCATGGCAGACTTAATTGATCAGGAACTGCAACGGTTTGATCATCCTGACGCGGTTCATATTTTCTTCAGCGCTCATGGTGTTCCCAGCAGCTATGTCACAGAAGCTGGAGACCCCTACCAACAAGAGATTGAACATTGCACAGATCTAATTATGCAGACGCTCAATCGCCCCAACGCTCATACCCTGGCGTATCAAAGTCGGGTGGGTCCTGTGGAGTGGCTGCAACCCTACACTGAAGATGCACTGAAAGAATTAGGGAATCAAGGAGTCAAAGACTTGCTGGTTGTCCCGATTAGCTTTGTATCTGAACATATTGAAACGTTACAAGAAGTTGATATTGAATATCGGGAAATCGCCGAAGAAGCTGGAATTCACAACTTCCAGCGAGTTCCAGCACTCAATACCCATCCCATTTTTATTGAATCCCTCGCCACCTTAGTCGTAGATGCCTTAAACACGCCGCCACGAACATTTGCCGAAGTTGTGCGTCCCAGCAAAAAAGTTAAGATGTATCCCCAAGAACGTTGGGAATGGGGTATGACAACGGCGGCTGAAGTCTGGAATGGTCGTTTGGCGATGATTGGCTTTCTCGCTTTAGTTTTGGAGTTAATTAGTGGTCAAGGACCACTTCATTTTGTGGGATTGTTATAAAACAGAGGTAAATGCTTTTACCTTGTCCCCTTCCTCCTTCCCGGCGAACCTTCTGCCTTGTCTTCACCAAAGTGTAAGTATTCAACCAGACATGATATGAGTTTTGGTGGAAAAAAGGGATAAAATACTTCAATCAGCCGTCAGGACTAACTGGCGGCTGACAAACTATTCCTGTGGTTTTTGCGAATCCACCACCGAAATCGCGATGGGAATGTCTATTTGGATAAAAAGGTATTAAGAAATTGCTTAGCGGACTCGCCGCTTACGTCGTCTAGCTACTGCTTTGCGCTTTTTCTTTTCAATCGGCGTCTCAAAGTGACGCAAGCGCTTCATATCTGCAAAAATTCCTGCTTTGGACACTTGCCGCTTAAATCGGCGCAGCGCTGACTCAATTCCTTCATTTTCGCCTACAACCACTTGGGTCATACTATATCCTCCTTCTAGCGTACAGTACATAATGGATGATAATTATCATCCAATTCAATCTCTAACAAAATTAGCGTATTTAGACCAGCAGCGATACTGATCAATCGTGACTGTGCTTAGACTACACTCCCTGGATCAAACAGTAATTCAAAAGTAACTGAGACGGCTTCACTCATTCCCTTAAATGGGCGCTCAGAGATGCTTTCAAGGTACTCGTAGTCTTTCCCTTTACGGCTTTTATAGTGAGGTTTGCGCTCACTCTTCCCCACTTGTACGGGAAACAGCTAGTGTGGCTTAACCCTACCGATACATCTCTATTTTACGTTTGGTTTTGCATTACTTTATCTGCCCATCAATGGCATCGTTGGACACATTTATCTGAAATATTTTAACGACTGTTGCCATAGTAGCGATTAATTTCTAAGGGAACAAGCCTGTCCCCTTATCCGGTGAGACAGGACTGAACTTGGCTTGCCATCATGCCCAGATTACAACTTCGCGATCGCAGTGTCAATCAACGTCACCCCCTGTTCCACCGTTTCAATGCGACTTAGCTGATCTCGCAAGTCGCTGGCTCCCACAAAACCCTTAGTATACCACGCCAAATGTTTTCTGGCTTGCTGAACGCCGCGATCGCCTTTATACTCCCATAACGCATGTAAGTGTTCCTTGGCACAGATTAACCGTTCTACCGGAGTCGGTGGTGCTAACTGTTTCCCCGTTTTCAGGAAATGGTCAATTTCTCCCACCAAAAACGGATATCCCAATGTTCCTCGCGAACACATCACCCCATCCGCCCCCGTCTGTTCCAAGCATCTCACCGCTGATTCCACCGAAAAAATATCTCCATTGGCAATAACGGGAATAGACAGAATCTGCTTAACCTTACCAATCCACTCCCACTTTGCCTCACCCTTATACCCTTGGGCGCGGGTACGGGCGTGCAACGTTAGCATTTGCGCCCCCGCCTCTTCCATGCGCTGGGCAAAATTGAGGATATTAATCTCGTCATCACTCCAACCAATCCGCGTCTTCACCGTAACCGGAACAGACACCGCCTCCACCACCGCCCGGACAATCGCCACCGCCGTTTCCGGTTCTCGCAGTAACGATGAACCCCCTCCCTTTTTAGTAATTTTATTCACCGGACATCCCATATTAATATCCACCGTATCCGCACCTTCCGCTACAGCTTTCTGGGCGGCTTCTCCCAGAAAATCGGGGCGACAGTCAAATAACTGGATACTAATCGGCTTTTCATTCGGATCAACGTCCATGATTTTGGATAAACCCTGGACATGATGCAATCCGGCTGCATGAACCATCTCCGTATACATCATCGACTCTGGCGCATAGCGGCGCACCAGACGACGGAATACCAAATCCGTAACACCAGACAGAGGAGACTGGAGAACGCGACTCTTAACTTCAAACGAACCAATTTTCAGAGGAGTTGCTAATCGCTGGTGTAACTGAGAGCAAAAAACAGTCATACTTGTAGTTGCGCTTGTAGTTGCGCTTGTAGTTGCGCTTTAGCGCCGATCAACGCTTATAGATCTCCCCCCAACTCCAGGTTAACCTGTTGGGTTACGCGATCGCTCCGGCTTGTAGTAAGAGAACCTTATCCCTAGATTCTGTTGGGTTTCCTGGCGTCAACCCAACCTACAACCTATCCCACCATTTTAGCTGTGCCATGCCAGTAGGGGTGAGTCGCGGAACTATCCTTAAGGGGAAAGGCATTCATTGTCTCGACTCGCCCCGCTCATACTGAGCTAACTTGTTCCGTTGAGCGATCGCAATCACTCCATCGTACCCGTAAACACTCGCTGCGCTGGTCCAGTCATGTAAATTCGTTGATCAACCTCTGACCATTCAATCTCCAAACAGCCACCAGGAAGTTCCACCGTACAAGTGCGATCGCATTTTCCTGTCAGTACCCCTGCAACTACCGACGCACAAGCCCCCGTACCACAAGCTAAGGTGGCTCCAGCCCCCCGTTCCCATACCCGCATTTTGATATAATCGGGGCGCACCACTTGAATAAATTCGGTATTGGTTCGTTTGGGGAAGACGGAATGATGCTCAAACTGAGGACCAATGAGTTCTAGGGGAATAGCACTCACGTCTTCTACATAGGTGATACAGTGAGGATTGCCCATGCTCACACAAGTAACCTGCCAACTCTTCCCGCCCACCTCTAAGGGAACATCAATCACCTTTTGATCCCCTTGAGCCAAAGTTGTGGGGATTTGAGATGCCAAAAGCTGAGGCATCCCCATATTCACCCTAACTTTGCCATTGCCTTCCAGTTTCGGCGTAATTACCCCAGCTAAGGTATGAATCCGATACTCCCTTGAATCGGTGATTCCCTGTAAATCCGCTAAAAACTGCGCCAAACAGCGAATCCCATTACCACACATTTCCGGTTCCGAGCCATCGGCGTTAAAAATCCGCATACTATAGTCAGTACCCTCAAGTCCTGGTAGGGCAAAAATCACCCCATCAGCACCGATGCCAAAGTTGCGATCGCACCATTGCACGGCTTGCTCTGAAGTGATTAGCGGGTCTGGCTTTGACCGATTATCAATCAGAATGAAGTCATTCCCCAAACCGTGGTACTTTGTAAATTCAAATTCCATTATTGTCTCCCGCTTAACCATCTAATTATGAGTGAATTGGCCACCAATCTACCCAGTGTTCGTCAACTACAAAGCTTGATTCGAGAAGCCCAAGAGGTTGAACTGAAACTCATCACCAATGAAATCTTTACAGGCAGAGTGCGCTGGCAAGACACATCCTGCTTATGTATTCTAGATGAACAGGAGCAGCCGATTATTATTTGGTATCATGCGATCGCCTATATTAAACCCAAAGGAGGCGGTGGCATGAATCGATCCCTCCAAGTACGCCAAGAGTCTGCCGTGGCGAGTTCTGAAACAGCAGAGAGTTATGAAACGGTAGAAAGTTCAGATTCAGAAACAGAGGAGAGTGCCGATAATCCCTTTGAATTTGCCTAATTTGTCATTGGTCATTCGTCATTGGTTATTCGTCATTCATCCTGACTTTTCACGGTATGTGGCGTCTCTGTAGGGGCGGGTTTCACGACTATCTTTTCGGTTGCAACCAGATGTAACTAAACCCGCCCTGACTCAGGTGTCATTGGTCATTCGTCATTGGTCATTCGTCAGAGTTTGATGAAGCGGAACCTCGGTGATACTACTATCAGGCAGGGGTGTTAACCACTCCTGTAATTGATTTAGGGGATAACTTCCGCCACACAATAGCAGGTGATCTTGCGCTCGAATTTCGGCATTCCCATCGGGAAAAGGGATAAACTTCCCTTCTCGACGGATTGCCTGCACCTGAATCCCATATTGACGCCGCCAATGGAGTTGGGACAGGTTTTTTCCGTGGGCTGGACTTTCTGCAGGAACCAACACCCATTGACAGGGACTACTGGTGGCAGGATTTGTCATTTCCCCCTCTGCCAATTTCTTAAAGGCAGACAGTTCATCGGGTTCACCCACCGCTAAAAGGTGATCACCTTCCTCCAAACTCACTCCAGCATCGGGATAATCGATTTCCTCACCCTCAGCCCGACGAATAGCCACCAAGCTAACCCCGGTTAAGCGGCGAATATCGGCTTGTTCTAACGTCATACCTGTCAGTGGAGAATTCTCTGGCAAATCATACCACTTACTATTCATCATCTCAGCCGCCGTCCGTAAATCGCGGGCAATTTGAGACTGAGGTTGTTCGGGGCGCAAATCCAGATAATGGGAACTGCGAATTTTTTCCATTTCCTGCTGAATCACCCAATTGGGTACACCAATTCCTGACATCAAATGCGTCGCTAACTCCAAAGATGCCTCAAACTCTGGTTGCACCACCTCTCGCGCCCCCAGTTGGTACAGCAGTTCGATCTCCCGATCCTTATTCGCCCGCACGACGATATCTAAATTGGGGTTTAATTCTAGCGATCGCTTCAAGCATAATCGGCTACTCATAGCGTCAGCCAAGACAATCACCATGGATCTGGCGCGTTCTACCCCAGCTTTATCCAAAACGTGTAAACTAGCCGCATTGCCGTAAACATAAGGAATTCCTGCGTCTCGTAATTGCCCAATTACCTGCTCTGACTGCTCAACCACTACGATAGGATAATCATGTTCTCGCATCAGTCGCACTAAATTGCTACCGCTGCTTCCATACCCACAAATCACCACATGATCTTTTAGCTGTTGGCTATTCAGTGATACGGCTTTCGGAGTTTCCATCGGTTCAAAATACCGTTGTAAGGGCGGAAAATTCTCTAACCAGTTCAATGCCAAGGGTGTTAATCGTAAGAGAAACGGTGTCACAATTAACGTCACCGCCGTTGTCCCTAAAATCAATAGATACACCGGGCGAGGCACTAATCCCAACGTTTGTCCTTCACTGGCTAACACAAACGAGAATTCCCCAATTTGAGCTAACCCCAAACCTGCCAGAATTGCTGTTTTTAAGGGATAGCCAAAAATTTTGACAATTGGTGTTATAATTAAAGCTTTACCCACCGAAACCAGTAAAACCAATCCCAAAATTAATTCCAGGTTAGTCCACAGGAAAATCGGATCGATTAGCATCCCAATCGCCGCAAAAAATAGGGCAGCAAAGACATCGCGCAGGGGTTCGACATAAGTTAGGGTTTGATCGGCATATTCCACCTCAGAAATCATTAACCCCGCCACAAACGCCCCCATTTCAATCGAGAGTCCCAACTCTTCCGTCAATAGGGCAATTCCCATACATAAACTCACAACTCCGAGTAAAAATAACTCTCGGCTTTCGGTACGGGCAAGGAATCGTAATAACGACGGAATCAACCATATTCCTACAGCAATGGCACCCGCCGCAAATAGACCAATTTTCAATAGGGCAAGTCCTACGGCTATACCAATCACTTCAGTGGGTTGGTCTAAAGCCGGGAGTACTGCTAACATTAATCCCAATGCCAAATCTTGCACCACCAAAATCCCCAGCATGACTTGCCCGTGGGAGGTTTCGGTTTCATTGCGTTCCATCAGGCATTTGAGAACCACCGCCGTGGATGACAACGACAAAGTTGCCCCAAGAAACACCCCTTGGACGGGAGACATGACCCAACCCATGCCCAAAGAGACTAATGTGGTAACTAAAATAGTCAGTACCACTTGGAGTCCACCACCGCCCAGAGCAATCTTTTGCACTTTTCTCAGTTCCGCCAGGGAAAATTCCACCCCTAGGGCAAAGAGCAAAAATGCCACACCAAACTGAGCCAGGGTTTCAATTTGGATCACCTCTTTAATTAGACCCAAACCCGCCGGACCCACAATCATACCCCCGACGATATAGCCCAAGAGCGGGGGTTGACGGCATAAGGATGCCAAGAGTCCGCCAGCCGCTGCTGACGCCAGAACAGATACGAAGTCGATAATCAGTCGGAAGTCTTCTTGCACCGGTGCGTTATCAAAATTAAAGTGCTATATCCTTCTAGGATACAAATTTTCTTAAGATTTCCAACATTTTGTTAACCCCGGCAACATTCTGTGATAGTACACCTGGCTTGGAGTCAACGGGCGGATCGAGCCATTCCTCGTCACTCGACGACCTTTCCCCTATTTAGGGCTTGCTGCACAAGACCGAAACCCTTAACCATCAATGTAGGGTGGGTTAGGCGGAATTAAATCCAGGAAACAACCCGATAATTTGATATCCGCCGTAACCCACCAATAATGAACACCTTGCACCATTAAAGCTTGGCGAATAGAATTCGCAGCTACACAAACAAAGTCCGCCTACGCGGACTTTTATTAAACTTGGATAAGTAAACTTTCTTTATCCAGCCCCAATCCTATCCGTTTAATCATCAAGTTGAGCTTGAATCGCTTGAATTCGAGACTCTAACCTATCGCGCTGTTCCCTTTCGGGGCGAGTCATCGGCACCAACGCTAATCCCTGTTGTAACAACTCCCTCGCCCGGTCAAAATTACCATCAGCCACTTCTAATTCTGCTAAATCCACACAGGCGGGGAGATTAATATTCTGGTTCAGGGAGTTTTCAAAACAGGTGCGGGCTTCAGTCGGGTTCTGCATCGCATCTCGGTAGAAGCAGCCAAACTCATACCAGAAGTGACCATTTTTTTGATTGTCAAACTTAATTGCTTGCTGGAAATGTTTGATAGCTTGTTGGTAAACCTTCCGCCCTTTGCTACTATAATTGTGAGCTTGGGCTTGATATAGCAATCCTAAATAGGATGCAACAAGTAGACGGCTTGAAATCAAGGTATAGCAAGGGTTTCAGTTTTGAAAATTGCCACAATCAATTTAGGATTGCTATAGCACCGCGCCATGTACCAGTGAGCAACGCAATGTTTGGGGGTTTTCGTCAGGATAGGTTGCAGATAATCTATGGCGGTGTAGGGATCTGGGGGTTGGCGTAGTAGCAAGAGATAGACATAGTTTAATGAGGCGAAGTTAATTTCTTTCTGGAGATCATCGCCATACTTCCTGATCCGGAATCTAGCAGATTTGATGGTTCTCTGATAAACTTCTGTAGCTTTATCTAACTCGCCATAGTCTCGAAAGAAGTTCGCCGCATGGATAAAGTTTTGCCATTTATCTGTAGGAAGTTGAGACTGGCTGAGAAAATCGGCTAATTTATAGCAGGTTTCAGGGTCTAAATTATCTCGGAAGTAGCCAAAAATAAGGCAGATAATGATTTTATTGTCCGGGTAATGCTGCAAGGCAAGATTCACAGCTTCTTGAATGAGTTGAGGTTGGGCGTGGTGATATAGGACAGGTAAAAATGCATCCCACAAAGATTGGTCTACTTTTGATTGCTGGCTAATCCATTGCCATTGCTGGATGATAATAGGTTCAATGTCGATGATGTCTTTACCAGCTTTCCCAGCAATAATCAAGTAGATTGCGCGAACATTGGTATCATCAGGATGCTGTTGCAACCAAGTATAAATTTGAGTGATCGCCTCCTGCTTCTGCTGAGATGTCCCACACTGCCCAATCAGTGCTAGGTATTTTTCACGAACAGTAATATCATCAGGATGCTGTTGCAGCCAAGAAGAAGTTAGAGCGATCGCCTCTTGCTTCTGTTGAGATGTCCCACACTGCCCAATCAGTGCCAGATATTGAGTACGAACATTGGTATCATCAGGATGCAGTTGCAACCAAGTATAAATTTGAGTGATCGCCTCCTGCTTCTGCTGAGTTGTCCCACACTCTCCCATCAGTGCCAGATATTTAGTGCGAACAGTAATATCATCAGGATGCTGTTGCAGCCAAGAAGAAGTTAGAGCGATCGCCTCCTGCTTCTGTTGAGATGTCCCACACTGCCCAATCAGTGCCAGATATTGAGTACGAACATTGGTATCATCAGGATGCAGTTGCAACCAAGTATAAATTTGAGCGATCGCCTTCTGCTTCTGTTGAGATGTCCCACACTGCCCAATCAGTGCTAGGTATTTGCTGCGAACATGAGAATCATCAGGATGCAGTTGCAACCAAGAAGAAGTTAGAGCGATCGCCTCCTGCTTCTGTGGAGGTGTCCCAGATTGCCCAATTAGTGCTAGGTATTTTTTGCGAACTTCATGATCATCAGGATGCAGTTGTAGCCAAGTAGTAGTTAGAGCGATCGCCTCCTGTTTCTGTGCAGGTGTCCCACAATGCTCAATCAGTCCTAGGTAGTGTCTGCGAATTTCATGATCATCAGGATGCAGTTGTAGCCAAGAGGAAGTTAGAGCGATCGCCTCCTGCTTCTGTGGAGATGTCCCAAACTGCCCAATCAGTGCTAGGTATTGAGTACGAACATATGTATCATCAGGATGCAGTTGCAGCCAAGAGGAAGTTAGAGCGATCGCCTCTTGCTTCTGTTGGTTCGTCCCCAACTGCCCAATCAGTGCTAGGTATTTGGTGCGAACATGAATATCATCAGGATGTAGTTGCAGCCAAGAGGAAGTTAAAGTGATCGCCTCCTGCTTTTGTTGATTTGTACCACGCCTTTGTATCAGAGACAGCCAATAAACCCACTCTAACGGACTTTGTGGTTCAGTGGATAAAATTGCATCCAAGCAGCGATCGCGTTCCGACAGTAAACCCACAGCTTCATACATCTTTGACCATATCAACCACCCAGTAACCGCACTCTCCTGCTGAATAGATTGAATCTGGTTGGGATAGTCATCCAAAACCTGACGGACAAGAGTCACTTCACCATTCACCGCCAAAAGTCTCAACCCATGACAAGCCCAGCGTTTGTGCGTTTCTTTAGTTGCGTCTAAAGCCGGAATTGCCGCCCTTAAATGGTCTGCTAATAAATTAGGAGAATAGGGTAAATTCTCGCCACGACTGCGCGGGTACTTCACCATCATCGCTGTTTGGGCAATGAGTTCGTGAATTGTTGCCAACCCATCATATCCAGCCTTGGAAATTATCTTCACCAAGCCCTTTAATTCGGCATCTCTGGCAAAGTCCACCACATCCCGCACCGCTTTTTTAGAATAGTTCGGCAAACACAACGGCAACACTCCCGTAGGTGTAATAATGCTGTATTGATAAAAACTGCAAATCACGCCAAAAACTTGATAAACCGGATAATCCTCATCACTGGGCAAACGCCTAATCACATCCGCCACAATTAAATCAAAGGGTTTCCCTTCCGATAGCTGTAACATCAGTACCAACATTGAAGGCGCAGCCATTAACTGTTTCCGTTCTGCTGCTGCCATTTTCTCTAATCGGGCTTTGGCTTCCCCATCTTCCTGACAAATCCGATCCAAAATTCGCTGTTTTTCCTGAGATTCTGGCAAGGGAGATAATTCTAAATCCAGGGATTCAATCCGATATCCCCGCAACCGTAACTTGTCCTGCTGATCTTCATTCAACCGCGTTGTGCCAATTACGGTTAGCGGAAACTGCAACTCATTATTTTCCAACTCCTCCAGAATCGAATCATCCCGAAACACGTCATCGGCGATTAAATAAAAATGCTGATGAATTTGCTCAGAAAACTCCCATAATGGGTCTAACCAGTAAGGTTCTTCTCGCTTTTTCTGCAACACCAGCCGATGTTGACCCGATAACTCATACGCCAACCATTGCATCAGCGCCGTTTTCCCCGCCCCCGGTTGTCCCCGAATCAGCAACAGAGAAATCCCCGAATAGTTTGCCAACGCTTCAGCCTGGGCGAAAACCTCCCCTTGTTGATCCCGATCAATATAATTCCCTTGGGTAATCAACGACCAATTTTTAGACACAGAGGGTAATTTCAGGATGCGCGTCTCTCCCCCACGCCGCTTATGAAAGAATTTCTGATCCAACAAATCAAACTCAGGCGGGACAACCTTCCGCACCTGTACCCAGGGATCGTTACCCTGGCGAGTTTGCGTCTGGCGTCGTTGGGTATCGCATTCTGCATCAAACCGAATCAGATTTTTCTGCTTGTCAGTCTCCCAGAGACGAATCGTTAGCTGCTGTGTCGAACCCTGCTGATTGTCTGGACGCTGAACAATCCCGAAAACCTCTAGAAACTTGATCGCTGATTCAACTTTGGCGTAAGTCAACCCACCCTCAGCCTGATCATTTTCGGTCAATTCCACCAGAGAGGGAATCGTACAAGTAACAAACAATCCCGGCGGATCAGTTTGAGGGCGAACAGTCAGAGGTTTCTTCGTGGAATTTTGCCTCTCTAAGGTTCCATCAGCGACATCCAGCAACGCCGCCAATATACGCTTGGCATTCTCCTGAACGATTCGACCTTTACTATACTCTGTCATGCGTTGAACCCAGGGAGTTCTGTAAAACTTGATAACAACTTCAGGAAAACCGGAGGTGTTTTCCCTAACCGGAAGTGATAGAACTCCAAACCTAGTCTTTATTCTAAAGCCTTTACCCCAAGCCTGTTGCTTGCGGCTATCAACCGAACGATTTCATCGAACTGTAGCATTCAAGGTTCGGTTATGGGTTCAGCCAAAAATTGTCGATGGATTCAACAGTTAATCCAGGGGTTCAAACACCTGAATTCCCACCGATGGCTAATGATCATCATCAAGTTCCTGATTCCCTTCTTAATTGGATTGTATTATCCCAATCTGGCGTTATTGATTGAAGTGTTAATTTTAAGTTGGGAACTGTGGGATAGCTTAAGGTAAGCTGTTCGGCATTTAAACCATAATGTCAAGAATTGCAAAATCCTTGCCGTAGTGCGAGCATCTTGCTCGCTACATTGAGCATCTTGCTCGCTACATTGAGCATCTTGCTCGCTACCCATTCCCAATTTAAATGCATGACAGCTTAGTAGCGCGGCACAGTTTATTTGATGAATTAAGTGGGTGGACACAATTAAAGTTAACGGTTGAGATTAGGGAACAGGGAACAGGGAACAGGGAACAGTAAGGGTTTGAGGCTTGTTTACATGACTTAATCTAGTTAAGTTTATTTTCACCAACCTACTTAGATTCGGCTTGTAGTAGGGAACCTTAGCACTAGATTCCGTTGGGTTTCCTGTCGTCAACCCAACCTACAACCTATCCCACAATTTTAGCTGTGTCAGTCCAGTAGTAGCGCGGCACACCTAATTTTTAGATTAGCCTTACCTCCAGAAATCGTAGGGGCGCACGTCAGTGCGCCCGACAAAACCGTAAATTTTATTGTCTATTCCCATGAATAACTATTGCCCATTCCCTGTTCCCTGTTCCCTAATCTCAACCGTTAACTCTACTTTTGCCCGACTACTGATCTATCAATATCAAATTACCCCACCGCCAAAGGATTTAACCAGCGAATCATCTCTAATTTCAATCGATTTAAATCCCGATAAACCCCTTGCTTCATCCACTGACCGATCGCATCGAATGGTGTAAAGGAATCTCCCGTTTTCCAATTGACATCTTGTCCCAACGGTGTTAGATGATTTCCCGGTAGCATTTGTAGCACAACCATATTCGGAAATCGCTGTTGCAGCACAGGGGATAGGATTGCCGTTTGGTCTATCTCGTCCTTGATAAATTTAATCAGTAAATTGCGGCGGATGGCATATTGCTGGGCAATCAGGTCGTTAGTTTCTTGAGGTGAAGGCGTAAATTCAACGTCAAAGGCTGGCTTGATATTCAACTGCTTGAGGAACGTCAACTGATCCAGCATATTGAACTGTTCCAGAAACGGAATCGCTTGTTTCGCTGGATAGTTGTTGAAGGAAATCAAAATATTACCCGCCCGTTCCACGGAAAACAAACTGCCAATCAGCAGATGCAGTTTGCACCCCATGCTATGTCCCACACCGTAGATCGGTAAATACTGTTTCCTGAGTAGTCTTGTGGCTTTGAGGCGATCGAGGGTCGTCTCAAAACGGTTGAGGACTTCGCGGGCGATCGCAACGTGATCTAAGGTATTGAGAAACGGCGTCGCCACGACCAAATAACCCTGACGCCCTAATTGCTCAAGTAGCCAACGGTAGGTGACTTGGGGTGCAGCCGCAATAAACGCCCCACCCAAAAAATGCACGATGCCAACGGGACGAGACGGAATTAAAACCCAGCTACCAGATAGTTCTTGCCAGTCCATAGGAAGAGAGGGAAGTTCTTATATTTTTATATTGTGACGTACTCTCGGCTAGTTGGCGCTGCATATATCATGTCCGGTTAAATACCTATACCCAGTTGCGTTCTAACGTGTCATGGGACAGCGTTGCCAAGAATCTCAGCGATATCATCGAGTTTAATTTATATATTTAATGAGAAATTGCTATCGAATAATAATTCCATAATTGGATCAAGTCTGTAAACTGTTAGATAAGCTTTTTGTCTCTGATTAGGCATATCCCTTAGCAATCATGATTAAATCCAAACTGTTTTTCACAAGTCTCCTGTCTACCGTAACCGTTACAGGTAGCCTATTCCTGGCAACGATTAGCCCCACTCAAGCCTTCCCTTGTTCGTTTGGCAAAAAGGGTGTTTCCCAAAGTGCTTCTGGAGAATCTCCTAGTCTCGTTGGCGATAAAATCAACTTCTACAAAAAATTCGGCATTGCTGGTGTTGGTATCGCCGCCGTAGCCGGAGGGTTAGTCGCTGTGAAAAAATTTAAAGCTGATCATAACCAACCTACTGAAGCGATTATCACAGAGACACCCTCATCAAAAGTCTTTGAACCCTATAACTTTGCTATCCCTGTTCCTCCAGAAGCGTTAGCTGCTTCAACTCCTGAAGCCGAGGAGTCTGATCAGGATCTGACCTCCGTAAGCTAATTCAACTGACTGAATGTTAGTAAGGTGGGCAAGAGCGATAGACTAATTAACTCGGTTCATCAGCCTTGCTCACCCTAGAGTTTCCTTAGAGGTATGACTCACCTCCCAGATAGATATGACGGGTTAATCGCACTAGAGAAATAATGCAAAATTTGCGCGAGTTGATACCCTAGAGGTGTTGACCAACTCCAAGGAAAATAAATATGGCACAAGCGAAAGTGGGTGATACCGTCAAAATTCACTACACCGGTAAATTAAAGGACGGTACGGTTTTTGATTCTTCCCTGAGTCGCGAACCGATAGAATTCACCATTGATGCTGGACAGGTCATTCCAGGTTTCGAGCAAGCCGTTGTGGGTATGACGCCTGGGGATTCCAAAACCGAAATGATTCCCATGGATAAAGCTTACGGTCCCCATCGTTCCGAAATGGTACTGGAGGTGACACGAGACAAAATGCCCCCAGACTTGAATCCTGAAATCGGTCAGCAATTACAAATTCAACAACCTAACGGGCGAGTTATTCCAGTGGTGATTACCGATGTCACCGACTCGAATGTGAGATTAGATGCCAATCATCCTCTAGCAGGACAAGACTTAACCTTTGATATTGAGTTAGTGGACATTTCTTGATCCAGGATTGTCTCAAACAAGAGAGGGAGGAGAGAGTGCCTTGGAAATTGATCAGCACAACTGATGCGGCACTCTCTCTTTCTGGGAGTGGGTGAGTCACTTTTTCGATCAACATCCGCTAAGAACCCGACATTCCCCCCACACTAAAACTCGTCATTTCCCAAATTGCCCCACGTCGCTGCAAATCAAACTGGTTGGTTTCAGAGAGTCCCTCATTCTCTCCAAATCGAGCGTTCTCTACGTGGGTAATCTTCAGATCAACTTCCGTGAGATTGGTATTACTCAGATTGCTATAGCTTAAGTTTGCCCGATTCAAAGTAGCCTGAGTCAGATTAGCACCACTCAGATTAACACCAAACAGATCAGCACCACTCAGATCAGCACCCACCATAATGGCTTCCTTTAGGATGGCTCCAAATAAGTTCGCACTACTTAAGTTAGCTCGGCTGAGATTAACTTGAGTGAGATTAACTCGGCTGAGATTAACATCCGCTAAGTCAGCATCCATGAGGTTCGCCTCAATCAAAGTCGTGCCTTTGATTGAGGCATGCATCAAGAAAGTTCGGCTCAGGTTAGCTGCATTTAAATTGACCGGAAAATAGGGTCTCAAGCCTCGCCCTTGTAGGGCGACTTTTTGTCCTTGATCTTCAGTTTTCGGATCAATTCTCTCAATACGTTATTTTGCGTCCTTTCCGTTTGGGCGCAATACTGCTTTAGCTGCTCAAACTCAGCGTCAGAGCATCTGATCAACACTTGTTTCATCTGGCTAAAAGCGATATCACTATGATATCATAGTAACATGAAGAGCCGATATCAGTTCCGAATCTATCCCACCCCTGGTCAGCGTCAATCACTGGCGCGGCTATTCGGGTGTGTACGGGTGGTTTGGAATGATGCTCTCTTCTTGTGCAAGCAGTCGGAGAAGCTGCCTAAAAATAGTGAACTCCAGAAGCTGTGCATTACTCAGGCTAAGAAGACTGAATCTAGAGAGTGGCTAAATCAAGTTAGCAATATCCCTTTACAGCAATCGATTGCTGATTTAGGAGTAGCTTTCAAAAACTTCTTTCAATCTCGCTCTGGTAAGCGTAAGGGACCCAAGGTAAACCCACCTAAATTTAAATCGCGCCGTTCTAAACAAACAGCAAGATTCAGAAAAGGAGGGTTTAAAGTTAAGACCTCTAAGGTCTATCTAGCTAAGATTGGAGATATCAAAGTCAATTGGTCGCGTCCTCTGCCATCTGAACCGAGTTCGGTCACGGTTATTAAGGACTGCGCTGGTAGATATTTCCTCAGTTTTGTTGTTGAGGGTAGGGTTCCGGAAATTAAACCACCCAAGAACCCATCCATCGGAATTGATTTAGGGCTAAAAACGTTTGCCTCTTGTAGCAACGGCGAAAAAATTAATAGCCCGGACTACTCTCGCCTTTACCGCAAGTTAAAACGCTGCCAACGACGGTTAGCAAAGCGGCAAAAGGGCAGTAAACGGCGGGAACGGATGCGGGTTAAAGTAGCCAAGCTTAACGCCCAGATACGGGATAAGCGCAAGGACTTTCTGCATAAGCTGTCCACTAAGGTGATAGACGAGAACCAAGTCATTGCCTTGGAGGGCTTAAACGTTGGCGGTATGCTCAAAAACCGCAAATTATCACGGGCAATTAGCCAAGCTGGATGGTATGAATTCCGGTCGTTGTGTGAGGGTAAAGCCTGCAAGCACAATCGGGATTTTAGAGTCATCGACCGATGGGAACCCACCAGTCAAGTTTGTTCTGAGTGTGGTTACCGATGGGGCAAGTTGGACTTGTCGGTCAGAACGATTGTCTGTGTCAATTGCGGCGTAGAACACGACCGAGACGATAATGCCTCGGTCAACATTGAGCAAGCTGGACTTAAGGCGATGCTTCGAGCTTGTCGAGAAGTCGGGGTAGGGCATACCCACGACTATAAACGGACGGGGAGCACGTGTAAGACCTCGGATGAGGCAGTGTGTGGTGAGCCGTCAACCCACCGAGAGTACGTGCAGTTAAAGCTGTTCGACGCTTTTGGGAATCACCGTCCTTGTAGGGCGGTGAGGATGTCAAACCGCTTAAGTTAGCTTGTTTCAGGTTAGCGCCACTGAGGTTGATATCATGTCCCTACGATTGCCCATAATTGCAATGCTGCAATAACAGGGGTTTCAGGTGTTTTTATTAGGGGTGTTTGACCGGACATGATATGACTCGGCTAAGATCCGTGTTGCTTAAATCGGCGTCAATCAATTGAGTACCCCTGAGATCAGCACCACTCAAATCAGCACCAATCAAGTCAGCACCGTTAAGCTCAGCACCGATGAGATTGATCTTCCTGAGATTAGCACCCTGAAAATTCCGTTCCCTGGCTAGATAACGCCGCAGGAGTTCGTTAGTATCCATAATGTTTGGGGAAAACTGGAGTTGTACTATCAATGTCCCAAGGATTTCCCCAAGCATTGTGATGGGTGCTACCCCTCACCCCCACTAGAGTAAAATGTGATATGAGTTACTCAATCAGGCAAAAATTCATCAAATCTTTACACGCTTTTCATCATAGCTAAACATAAAAAGCCGTTCGGGGGTGCAAACTAGGTAAGTAAGGGAGCTTAAACGCATTCCAACGTGGTCGTTATTCTCCTGTTTAGTGTTTAGGTTGTTTGGGAATCCCCTAGCGGTGTCTTCGAGGCTCACCTAGGGGGTTTTTTTTGGGGATTTTATAGCTGTTGCCATGGTGGCAAGGTGTTCACCAGGCAATCACAGTCCTTGATTTCGGACTATGCCACGGTAGGGGAAACTAAAAAAGCCTCACCATTTGACTGAGAATACCGCAAGTAGAGCCTTATGCATTGAGTTCCGTTAATATTTATTAAGGATGCAAGTCATCCTGTTTCTCGAAGAAAGTCACTCAGGTTGTGCCGCTTATACTCCGAGCAGGAGAGAGGTTTGGAGAGATGTTTTCCAGATCCCGTGAAAAGTAAGCTTATACTCTTCTGCTTTTGGTCAGAATCCGCCCAACCCAACATTTTGTTTCGTTCATGAATGGTAACTCAATCCCAAACGACCAACCCGGCTGGTCACTTGATGAACGTGATCCCCAAACCATCCAATCTTTCATGCCCTTATGGGGATGGTTTTACCACTACTACTTTCGGGTGAAAACCGATGGCTGGCATCACATTCCCGATGAGGATAACGCCTTATTTGTGGGGTCTCACAATGGCGGACTCGTCGCACCGGATATGATCATGGTCATGTATGACTGGTTTCGGCGTTTTGGTACCGAACGTCCGGTTTATGGTCTGATGCACCCCAATGGCTGGAAAATTGACCCAAACACAGCACGACTAGCGGCTAAGACAGGGGCAATCAGGACTCATCCCAAAATGGCGATCGCGGCTTTGCGTCGAGGTGCTAGTGTCCTCGTCTACCCTGGGGGGGCACAGGATGTCTTTCGTCCCCATACCATGCGGAATAAAATCCATTTGGCGGGTCGTCAAGGGTTTATTAAGCTGGCATTACGAGAAGGTGTGCCGATTATACCCGTTATTTCTCATGGCGCTCATGATACATTAATTGTCTTGGCTGATTTTTACGACCAGATTCGACAATTGCACGATTGGGGACTTTTCCCGTGGTTATTTGGTCTTGATCCGGAAGTGTTTCCCATCTACTTAGGTTTACCCTGGGGATTAGCGATTGGACCTTTACCCAATATTCCCTTGCCTGTCCAAATTTACACTCGTGTTTGTGCGCCGATTGTCTTTGAATGGTATGGTCGGGATGCAGCTAGCGATCGCGAATATGTCAATGCTTGCTATGAAAAAGTCTGTACTCAGATGCAATGGGAACTGGACTGTTTAGTTAACTTTGCGAGGGGGTTTGGGGGAGCTATAAGTCCCACGCTGTAATCTTTGATGAGCGCGTTGGGATACTTCGACAAGCTCAGTAACAAGATGGACTCCCCCAAAATACGCTCAAAATAAGCATTTACTATAACTTGTCATTACATGATGCTTGGGATTTTTTCCGAAATCGGGGTTATGGATTTCCCAGGTTCAAGCGAAAAGACTATCAGTACAAATTGGCTAATAAACTCTGCGACATGGCGGGAACTATCTTCTTAGAGGATATTGATTTCCGAACTATGGCGAAAGGTTTCTAGGCAAACATACAGTTGACGCTGGTTTTGGTCAGTTTAGAGATATTCTTTATTATGTGGGCAAGCAACGCGGTGTTTATATTGCTGAACTTGACATGGTATTGAGTTGAGGATAGTACCTTGAGTAATTCTAGCGATCAGTCTCCATCCGTCTCTCGTCAGGATTTGGATTACTGGTTAGAGCGTCAGACCGAATACCAACGGACTCTTAATGTCATCGAATCAAGAGGAGAAAACAGTGAAAGTGTGTGGAAACTGAGAGGTAAGCTCGAAGCTGTAGGAGAAACGATCACTTACCTACAACGGAAGCTCAATAAAGTCTAGAGCATTGGTTTATTAATCGCAGTTGGTGGGCAAAACAGCCAGGGGATTCTCCTGGGCAAAAACCCAGTGATACTATCACTGGGTTAACAAGGGCTGCTGTAATAACTGAAGAAGATGTCGTCAGCTAGTATATTATTGACTCAACGTTAAGTCTTGTTTATTCGCAGATTAAAATTCAAAATTAAAAAACTTCAAAAGTCAGTCATCAAAAATTACTGATTATAACAATTAACATGATATGACTGGATCTGTCACTATTACAGAAAAAATCCTCGCTATCCATCATAAAGATGTCAGCGAGGGAAGATGTCACTAAATTTAGCGGAGACAAATTTGAGGTCGTTCCAGACGCGCTATCATACCATGCTGTCTGGAACGGAGTTATTTAACGAACTACGCCCTGTTGAGAAGCAACTTCCATGGGCTTCATCAGGTAGAGTCTCAGGAACTGCCAGCCATTAGAGACATAGTAGGGCAGCTTCTTGAAAAATTGCACGAACTTTGGACTGTTGGAGTTAGCAATTTCCGTCAACTTTTCGTTATTTCCAATACAGAGTTCTAGACGTTCGTAGAACTTAGGATGTTCCACATCTAAAATTACTGGAAATACCCGCGCCGCCGTTTCGTTGGTCTTCTGAATCACATGCTTATCATACTCGCGGGCATCTAAACCAATCGACTGATAGAAACCAGACCGTTGGATGTCATTTAGATACATTGTCGCAAATACTGAGAGCAAGAAGAAGCGAGACCATAACTTCGCCTGCCAATCATTTAACATTTGCGGCTGGGCTTTCATGATCGCATCAAAGAAATCCCCATGACGATTTTCGTCCTGACACCAGTTTTCAAAGAACCGGAAGATGGGGTAAATGCGGTCTTCAGGATGAGCTTCAAAATGGCGATAAATGGTGATATACCGCCAGTAGCCAATCTTCTCCGACAAATAGGTAGCGTAGAAGATAAACTTCGGCTGGAAGAAGGTGTACTTCTTATTCTTGGTCAAAAATCCCAAATCCAATGCCAGATTGAAATCTGACATCGCCTTGTTCAGAAAACCAGCATGACGTGCTTCATCACGAGACATCAGGGTGAAACACTCTGCTAGCACCGGACTTTTATCTTTGATCCGACGACCCAATTCTTTGTACAGTAAAAATCCAGAGAATTCTGCTGTACAGGAACGCTCCAGAAATTCCACAAACAAGCGGCGGGTTTCACCGTCGATATGCTCCCAAGACTGCTCAAACTCAGCGTCCCGGACGAAGTGGTGGCGATTGTAGTCCGCACGGAACTCTTCTAGAATCGCCAATAGCTCATCCTCATTCGGCGAGATGTCCATCTGCGCCATCGCTTCAAAGTCTGTCGTGTAGAACCGAGGCGTCAGAATGGTCTCCTTCGCCGGGGATTTAACGCCAGGTCTGATTTCTTCAAAGCTAGGTTTTTTAAGGGTATCTACCATAGTTGGTTGTACTCGTTATCTCTTACTTACGATTTTGGACTTGAGAATATGGCAATTGGGGGGTGACTCGACCCGCGCCGATTTTTTAGAGCTGCATATTGAGTCTACCAAGGTCTTGGGTGAGTGCAAAATCCAGTTAAGGTTAAAATTTGTAAATTTGCTTAACCTTTCTTCATGTTTACCAGGGAACAGGTAAGGTAGAGCATCTTATGGTAGAGACGTTGCCTGCAACGTCTCTACAACAGTTCGGCTTTTGCCAAAAGGGACATGACTATCGCCATGCCCCTAATTAATTAAATCAAAGACGGTTTAGTACGGAAGTCCTAAGCCGTTAAGCATCTTCAGCTTCAACGCGACCGTAAAAGATCCCGCGAATCAAGACTTCTTCAGGTTCTTCTTCGGCACCTAAGTCAGTATCAGCCGTCTGTTCGCTCTCAAAAGTACCAGCAATTTCACCGGTGAAGCTATCCACCTTAGACACCTGTAGAGACATCTCACCGGATCGGGTCTCTACGCGCTTAACGTTAGCGCGAACAAATTCCTCTTCATCCGCTTTGGAAGGCAGCGCGATCGCATTATCATAACCAGATGCTACACCACGACCTTTGGGATCGAGGAACACAGCACCTCGATAAGACGGAACCTTAAATTCCCCTTCAAAGTCAGTAGACGTATTCACGCTTGTCATGTTTGGCTGACTTGTGGCAACCAAACTTTTAATTGTGAACATGAAGGGAACTTGTTCGCCTCCAGGTAGCTGTACTGTAATCGCTTGAAAGTCAATACCATCCTCTTCAGTAAAGATAAGGCTGCCATTTTCTCCAAAATTCAAGGAACCTTCAACTTGATCTAGGCTAGAGGTAGCCCGGGTCAATAACTTACCTGGGATATATTCTGCCTCTCTACGCTTATTTGTCGGTTCTTCCTTGACAAAGAAGCTGGTTGGCTGTAAACACAGCTCGACAATTCGATAGGACTTATCAGACTCAATGGGAATAGAACCACGAGTTGTTTCTGAGAGCTGGGGACATAAATTCGCTAAGCCCGTATTTCTAATCTGGTCGTAGGTCAATTGATCAGGACTAGTCGCTGTTGCTTCTGAACAAGCCGTTAACACCCCCAGACACAATGCCAAAAAGGCAACAATCAATGCGCGATACCTCATGGTCAACCTCAATCGTCAATCTCTAAAACAAGAAAAATTTTTTTATGGTGATTAGTTAGTGAATCAGGCTGTGGTTTATATAAATAAAACCGCAACTATCCTTACCATATCAACGAAAGTCACCCTAAATTCACTCCACCTTAAATGAAATGCGGCAAAGGGGCGGACGAGGAGAACCCGGAGGGTCAGCGTCCGATAGCGAAGCAGGTGGGCAACGCCCGACGAAATTGCCGCACTGGGATTACTCCCATGGTCAACAGGCTTTGAAGAGCCTACACCTGATCCTGCGATTAGGTGTGCGGTCGTTGACACCATGGTATAGTTTTGGTCACACGCTGGTTATCGGTGATCGCTTAGTAGATCGAACGGTGGCTTACTAAAGCCTTGTTCCCTACAGGATGCCGAAAGCGTGAACCTTAGCTTTTCTCTAGCATTGTACACGGGAAGCGACACTTTTACGCTTTCAATCAAGCAGGTGGCAAGAAACAACGAAGATTGACAGGGGTAGGATGAATTTTAGTGATGAGTTAGATGCTCAGGATCTACAGGTCAAATTACAAGCTCTAAGGACGGAGATTTGGGCGTTAGCCGATAAGCATAAAGGGGATACATTAACACTGCTGGCTCTGCTGCGGACGCTGGAAGAGGCGCACCGCGAGATCCGAGATGGTCTATTTCAAGACTCGTTACCCGACAATCGACAAACCCTGTATGCGCTGCTTAAAGATATTGAAGAATTAGGGGGTTGGCCTTATGTGGCACGGATGAAGCTGCGATCGCTGCTGACAAATTTCCCGGAAGCAGCCATCTCTGAGATTCAACAACCCTAACGCGAGCTAGCGCTTGCCAACCCAATCTAGTCACGCCAGACGTTGGCTCAGGCAGGGTAAAGTTAGGATCGTCTATAACGACTTAGAATGCTTTGCTAATGAGATGAAAACAAGTTTTCTCCCTCTGCCAATTCATCTCACCGCTTGCGGAGCGAGATTACGGCGGGAAACGTCTTGGAGATTAGGTTAAACGATGTTGCGCCAACAAGACAGTTGGCGCAACAGGTGCTAAGATCCAGCCGTCAGTCTTAGCACTTTATCTTATTATTCTTATTTTTGAGCAGGGACTATGAATGAAATTAAGTTTGGCACAGACGGCTGGCGAGGTGTGATCGCCGCCGATTTTACTTTTGAGCGTGTGGCGTTAGTCGCAACAGCCGCTACTCAAGTTCTGGCTGAGTGTTATGGCAAAACCAGCGGTAGCCGGACTGTGGTGGTGGGTTATGATCGGCGCTTTATGGCAGAAACCTTTGCCAAAAAGACGGCGGAGGTTGTCCAATCCCTGGGATTTGATGTGTTGCTTTCTGAAAGTTACGCGCCCACTCCGGCATTTAGCTGGGCAGCAAATAACCAGAATGCTCTAGGGGCTTTGGTTCTCACCGCTAGCCATAACCCAGCTAGTTATCTGGGATTAAAAGTGAAGGGGGCATTTGGGGGATCAGTTCCGCCAGAAATTACCCAAAAAATTGAAGCCAAACTCGCTCAACCCCCAACCTCAGCGCCAACGCCAGGTAAAATCCAATCCTTTGATCCTTGGTCAAGTTATTGTGATGCGCTGCGATCAAAAATAAATTTGGCGAGTATTCAGAACCTGATTAGCCAAGGTAAATTGACTGTCTTTGCCGATGTCATGCATGGCGCAGCCGCAGGGGGCTTGAGCAAAATTTTAAATGTACCGATTCAGGAACTCAATAGCTCCCGTGATCCCTTATTTGGTGGCGGTGCGCCGGAACCTTTGCCCCGTTATCTGTCTCAACTCTTTCGCCAAATCCGTACCCACCGACGGCAAACTGAGGGTACATTACGGGTAGGATTGGTCTTTGACGGAGATAGCGATCGCATCGCAGCAGTGGATGGACAAGGCAATTTCCTCAGTTCTCAAATTCTGATCCCGATTCTGATTGAACATTTAGCATCCCGGCGGCAAGAGACAGGGGAAGTGGTAAAAACGATTAGTGGTTCGGATTTAATTCCCCAAATTGCCCAGCTTTATCAATTGCCCCTCCACGAAACCCCCATTGGGTACAAATATATTGCCGATCGCATGCTATCTACCCAAGTCTTGCTCGGAGGTGAAGAATCTGGTGGAATTGGGTATGGGACACATATCCCAGAACGCGATGCCTTACTCTCTGCCCTATATCTGTTGGAAGCGATCGCGGAATCGGGTATGGATTTAAGCCAACTTTACCAAAGCTTACAAGAGCAAGTTGGCTATACCTCAGTCTATGACCGCATTGATTTACATCTAGCGGGAATGGATGAGCGATCGCGTCTACTCAACCAACTGCAAACCCAACCCCCCACTGAGATTAATGGTCAAGCCGTTGTTGATTGTTTAACCATTGATGGGTATAAATTCCGTTTAGCTGATGGTAGCTGGTTATTGATTCGGTTCAGTGGTACCGAACCCGTCTTACGCCTTTACTGTGAAGCTTCGACTCCAGAACAAGTTCGTCAAACCCTCAGTTGGGCAAAAGATTGGGCAAATAGAAATCAGGGATGAGGAAGCAGAGGGAGATAGGGAAGATGGGGGTAATGGGGGTGATAGGGGTGATGGGAAATTGTGTAGGGGCGGGTTTCACAACTATCTTTTCGGTTACACCCAGATGTAACTAAACCCGCCCTGACTAAATGACAAAGGACGAATGACAAATGACAAATGACCAAATTAATTGTTGCTACTGGAAATCCCGGTAAATTGCGGGAGATGGAGGCATATCTTGAGGATTTACCCTGGGAATTGCAGCTTAAGCCACCGGAAATCGAGATTGAGGAAACAGGCGATACTTTTACAGCAAATGCTCGTCTCAAGGCGTTAGGTGTCGCCCAAGCTACGGGTGAATGGTCAATCGCCGATGATTCCGGTTTACAAGTAGACGCTTTAAATGGAGCACCGGGGATTTATTCTGCACGCTATGGCAAAACCGATGCAGAACGGATTCAGCGGTTGCTATCTGAATTGGGGGATACATCGAATCGGGGGGCGCAGTTTGTTTGTGCGATCGCGATCGTTCGTCCTAATGGCACAATCGCCTTAGAAGTGGAGGGCGTGTGCCGAGGTGAAATTCTTAAGGCTCCCTTGGGTACAGGTGGCTTTGGCTACGATCCGATTTTTTACGTGCCAGAACAGAGATTAACCTTTGCCCAAATGACTCCGGAACTGAAGCGACGCTACAGTCACCGGGGCAAAGCCTTTGAATTACTCCTCCCCCAGTTCAATCAACTCTTATGAATTATGAATTAGAAACCTTAATTTTTAATCCATAATTCATAAGGTAATTTAAACAGCTTCCAGATTCCGTTCACCTGTCCTGATCCGGACAATTTCCTCAACGGGACTGATGAAGATTTTTCCGTCGCCAATTTCACCCGTGCGAGCAGCAGCAATAACTTTTTCTACTACCATATCGACTTGGGCATCTTCGACGACAATCTCCACTTTGAGCTTTTGTAGGAACTCAACGGTGTATTCAGAACCTCGATAGCGTTCGGTTTGACCTTTTTGGCGTCCAAATCCCCGAACTTCCGAAACCGTCATCCCGACGATTCCAGCGTTGACCAAGGCGATTTTAACTTCATCAAGCTTAAAGGGTCGAATAATCGCTTCTACCTTTTTCAAGATTCTAGCTCCTCACTTACGTTTCTTTATTTATATGTATCAGACCAGTATGACACGATGAACTACGGCGACTTACTTCGTTGAAGTCGCTGTTTCTGACGTTTCTTCGCCCCTAGTTGCTTCATACTTCCGTATCGCGATTTAGTTTTACACTCCCATCAATAAATTTTTTGTAACATTAAATACAGTTATTTAGAGTGTCGTATGCATTGCCCGTCGCCAATCGCCAATTCCCAGACGGTCAACACTCGATCAGGGCAGGGTGAAACTCGCCCCGACAAACTATGCCTTCAGTCGTCAAGGGTCAAAACTCTCGCACTTCCCCAATCCTCAGGCTACGGTGGTCGATCGCTAAACTTTTGATTAAAATGAAAATATATCACGGGGGGCCTTAATGGTTTCGACGTGTTGGTGAAAGCCAACCCGTGATACAGGTCGAGAGTGAGTCTTCTCTCGTAAATCCCGGACTCAAAAAAAAGTAACTGCGAACAACATCGTTCCTTTTGCTCGTAAGGCAGCTCCTGTAGCCGCTTAAACACCTCTTATAGGTTCGAGCGTTCTTAGTCTGACTCCGTTAAGGGCTAAGGACACAACCCCAACGGATGCGCTAGTTAGCTGTCTTTGGTCGGCTGGTTAGCAAAGACCTAACCAAAGCATCCCACCATCCGGGATAATGGATGGTTCCCGCCCTGAGGATGAGAAGGGCTAAACCTGTGAATGATCGGTAGGTAAATACCCAATGCGGACACGGGTTCAATTCCCGTAGGCTCCATTCCTAAATTCAATTTTCAGATGCAATAAGACCCCTTCATCTAGCATGAAGGGGTTTTTATCATTGATTATACGTTGATTAGTTTGCCATAATTCATACCAAATCTGCTTCATTAACCTCCTGTATCACCGGCGTGCTGTTTCCTGGAAGCCATCTGCCATCTGCCATCTGTCTTGTCCTTACCAAAAAGGAAATAGTTAACCCGGATTTAGTATCAGATTATCCGGATGAATGCCTTGATGACAGAAAAAGGTAATCAAACGCCTTCAGTGCCCTGATCAATTTATTAATAATTGTTGCGGGTCAGATGAATGAACTCCAAACTCCGGCTTTGGTGTTCATTCAATAATGTTGGAGGTAAGGATGCTAGGATTTGACCGCCCAAACGGAGTAGGGAATTAATCCTATCCAACCGAATCCCTTACTCTGGAGTACCTCATCCTTAAATATGTAAACAACAACGAGCAAGAGCAAGTTATGGTAATGCAACCTACGTATGGTAATGGTTTTATCGATAGCTCAACCATTGAACTTTCTCAGGAAGGATTGCGGTCTATTCTGAATCAGATTGAGGCGGAACTCATCGATAGTGAAGTTTACCGCCGCACCATGGCTGGGTTACAAACGATGTTAGGGGAAGCCTCAAGCAACGCCCATATTCTGGTCAAGGCGGTGGGGCGAGAAGCCGTAAGGTTGACATTTCAGGAATTTGCTAGACAGTATAAGGTTGTTCCTGTGACTCCTGTGGCTTCTGACGGAATGAATCAACCGACAGAAACCGAAGAGGAGGAGTTGGAGATTCCCGAAACTGAAGAGACGGAATGTCCCATTGGCTCTAAAGAAACGATGTCCCATAGAGTTGAGACAAACTTATCGCCCAGTTTAGCAGATCGAGAGATTGGGGAAACTCAGTCGCGTAAAAAACTCACTAAAGCAGAATTAGCCGCCCAAAAGCTTTCCCTAGAACGGGAAGAGATGTTGCAGCAAATTGGTCAACAACTGCGACGAGCGCGTAAATCCCGTTCTTTGAGTCTTCAGCAACTACATCGCCAAACCTTAGTCCCCATTCATCAAATTGAAGCATTAGAAACGGGTAGTCTGGCTCAGCTACCAGAGGATATTTATATTCGTGGTTTTATTCGCCGACTTGGTTATGCTCTAGGGTTAGATGGTGTAGGGTTAGCCTTGTCTTTGCCGGAAATTGATCCGGTCAAGTCTGTGATTCCTTCCTGGTATAAAGATCCAGTCGCGACAGGGTTTCACCTTAAATCTGTTCATTTATATCTAGGTTACGCCACGTTGATTGCAGGAGCAGTGGGAGGACTTAACTGGATGTCGAATCAACAATCTGTACCACAAAATACAGCGGAACCTGAACCTGTTCCTTCTGGTCAAAACTCTGTTTCTCCAAAAGCTGAAACTAACAAATCTACCCATAAGCCTGGGATTAAATCGAGTCAAACTGGTGTACAAGCAGGGGATGATATTGCTCCTCCTGAGGCATTTCCGTTTTAAGGAGATGGGGAAGATGAGGGAGATGAGGGAGAGAATAAATTTTTCGGCGGAACCATGAACAATTAACAAAGGACGAATGACGTAGCTTGCTTCTCGATGAAAGCGAGTATGACGAATGACAAATGACGAATGACATAAGACGAATGACATAAGACGAATGATCACTTTATAGACTCTTTACCAATTCCTCACCAAATCCTAACACATATCTATCTGAAATAATCCCTGTAGTCAGAATAGTGAAATAGGAACATTAAATAAGACTATTTTTTAACAGTCTTACCTCTTTAAAAAAGTGACTTACTTAATCTGTACTTGTGAAATCTTGCACAAGCAAATCTATCCATTAAGTTGGGGCGCGAATACAATTGGGCGGGAAGAGGATAACACTATTGTAGTTGACCATACCTATCTTTCCCGTTACCACGCTCAGATTTTGCTCTCCCCTGACGCTGTGATACTGCGGGATCTCAATAGCCTCAATGGTACGTTTGTGAATGAGTTTAAAGTTGAACAATGTCAACTTAAGGATGGAGATTTTATTCGTTTAGGGGATGTATCGTTTAAGTTTGTACAGCAAATCCCTAACGTTGAGAAAACTGTATCATCGGACGATGATACGGAAATTTCAATTGTCAAGCAAGTCTCTCCGGAAAAAACTAGAATTGCAATCACTGATTTATTGCAACCCGATAAGTCAGAAAATTCTATTATTAAACTGAAGCAGCAAGATACTCATCAACGAACGGTTGATAAATTGCAAATTTTACTGGAAGTCAGTAAACAATTGTCTTCTCCAGAAGATCCTGATCAATTGCTGCAAAAAATAATCGATTTGCTGTTTGAAATCATGCATATTGACCGCGCCACAATTTTGATGGTCAATGAAACGAATGAAATACTGGAACAAAAAGCGGTAAACTGGCGTTCTGGAATCCCGACTGAAGAGAATTTTTACAGTAGTAAAATTACTAATTTTGTCCGTCATCAGGGGGATGCGATTCTCACGGACGATGCTTGTAAAGATATCTTATTTAACGATTCAATCTCTATTGTTGAACAAGGGATTCATGCCGCAATGTGTGTTCCTCTCAAACCCGCCGATGAGGTAATTGGGGTATTGTATGTGGATAATTTGTCCATGACGGATATCTATTCCGATGAAGATTTAGAGTTTTTAACGTGTCTAGCCAACCAAGCCGCGATCGCGATTGAAAATTCCCGCCTGTATAAAAAGATGCAGGAACAGGAAGTAATGAGGGCAAAGTTGGAACGATTCTTTCCTCAATCTGTTAGTCGCAAGTTACGGGAAGAAGGGAATTTAGCCACGGTGGAGACAGAAGTGACGGCTTTGTTTGCCGATATTAGCAACTATACGCAGATGTCGGCGGAAATGGAACCGCGTCAGATTGTTGAAATGCTGAATGAGTATTTCCAAGTCATTGTAGAAGAGATTGTTTTTCCTTACGAAGGAACGTTAGAAAAGTACATCGGTGATGGAATTCTAGCAATTTGGGGCGCACCGTATCGCCAACCCGATGATGTGGATTTAGCGGTACAAGCAGCGATTGAAATGCAATGGGCAGTTTCCCGCTTAAATCAAAAATGGATTCGCGAAAACCGACAACCGATTCAAATTCACATTGGTTTGAATACAGGTACAGTCGCGGCTGGAAATATTGGTTCTAAAAATATGATTCAATATGCCACAATTGGGGATACAACAAATGTGAGCAGTCGAATTTGTGACGTGGCTCAAGCTGGGCAAATTTTAATCGCTCAAAGTACGTTTGATAAGCTGGGTGATCCGAGTATTCCCCTAGAAAAAATACCACCTGTTTGGGTGAAGGGTAAGACTTCGCCTTTACATCTCTATCGGGTTTTGTGGCAGCACTATAACGCGACGGACGTATTGTGCGAGAATGGTGGTCTAGTAACTACACTTAGCCCATCTTAACTACTGGACTTTACTGTGTTAAACTACCTACAACCTACTTAGCTGATCACTGAAGCTTTGCCCACAGTCTCTCGACCATGAGGTTCCATAAGGCTAGATACATCGGGACCACTCGGGATAATTCCGCCAGGATTCAGTGGAAACAGATTGCCGTAATAATCTCGCTTAACACTCTCCAAATCACAGGTATCCGCAACCCCCGGAAGCTGATACAAATCGCGCAGGTAAACCCCTAAGTTTTGATAGTCTTTAATCCGACGACGGTTGCACTTAAAGAGTCCATAGTAAACAATATCAAAACGGAATAGGGTTGTAAATAGACGCACATCTGCCAACGTCACTCTATCGCCACACAAATAGCGATTTGTCTCTAATACCGCATCAATTTCATTGAGTGTCGTAAACAATTCATCACAGGCTTGATCATAAGCCTCTTGAGATTGGGCAAAACCGCAGCGATAAACGCCATTATTCACCGTATGGTAAATTTTATCATTCCACTCAGCGATCGCGGACTTCAGATCCTCTGGATACAAGTCCAGTGCAGCATTCTTAGCGAACTGATTAAACTGAGAGTTGAGCATAACAATAATCTCGGCACTCTCATTATTAACTATCGTTTTCGTCTGGTTATCCCACAATACGGGAACTGTCGAACGCCCACTGTAACCGGATAGGGCTAACTGGTATAATTCCGGCAACGTGTGACAGCCCTCTTCGGGTTTCTCAAACACCCAAATTCCCTGATCTGAAGACGGCGAGACAATCGATACTCCAATCACCTCATCCAATCCCTTCAGCGCCCGAACAACCAGCGTCCGATGCGCCCAAGGACATCCGAGTCCCACAAACAGAGTATAGCGCCCTGGGGTGGGTGGATAGGGATTTCCCGCGTCTGTTCCAATCGCATGTCTAAACTGACTCTCTGGGCGAATGTATTCTCCCTTTTTGCTGGGCGGTGCTAGTTTGGACATCATAATCTGCCACATTGTCGTCCAGACAAACTTGCCCAACCGGATAATCACGGTTGAGGGGAGAGATGTACCTTTAGGTTTCCAAGAAGATGTTGCCATGAGTGAAGAAATGAATTGTATCCTACTGGTGTGATACAGCTAAATTTGTGGCATAGAGTTCACCGTTCAATCGGGCGCACGTCGGTGCGCCCCTACAATTCCAACCCAACAAATTAGGTGTACCACACCACTACTGTATCGAATAGTAGCGATCGCGATCGCATCCAGGGATGATAGTCTAGCTACTGTTGGGTTGTCTTGCTGATTACCCAACACCAAAGCACACCAGACAAACGGTAGATATGGCTAACATCACCATCCAATCCGCAACTGAATGTGACAACGGCTGGTCTTATCAGGTGAAACTAGAAAATGATCGCGAATATAACTATGATGTCACCCTCAGTCAATCAGACTATAACCAATGGTCGCAAGGGAAAGTTTCACCTGAACAATTAGTCGAAGCGGCGTTTGAATTTCTACTGGAACGTGAACCCGCCTCGTCTATCATGTCAAAATTTGATTGTGCCGTAATCCGCCGCTATTTTCCCGAAGTGGATAGCGAGTTACCCAAGAAACTTTAACGGTTAAAACTCAGGCTATTCATCATCTGGTCTAACACTTGTTTATTGCGTTGATAGCGTTGACCTTGCATATCATAGGTCGTTCCAATCAGAGTTTGCCCATCGAGATCGACGAAGTATAAATAAGACCGGACTCCCTCAGGGATTAATCCTATCCCTGTGGCTTTATTTTCAACAACCACCGCTTGATACCCATCAATAGTCGTCTGACGGCGAGACAGTTCTTGACTCGTCTGGTTATCTTCACGGGCTACCCGTTCAAAGGGAACATTATCAACTCGGATATGTACGGCTTCATCGAAACTTTCAGATTGTTCTGGCAATGAAATTGATTCTGGATCAAAAACCTTACACTGTTCTACCACCGATCCGGAATTTGTCACCCAACCTTGAGGATAACTCACCGTATAACTTACCGCCTCATTGGTGCAGGTTTGGCTGAGGGCGATAGGAGAATTTTCTTCAGGTTGCTGGGCATTCACGACGTAACGATTGGGGACACCGGAAACATTTTTAACTTGACATAATGCGGCAGCAACTTGCGCCCGTGTCGCCGGATCAGTGGGTCCCATCAGTCGCATATTTGGCTTGGGAGGACTAATGAGAATCTCTTTTTTAGTGGCGGCGGCAATTTTCCCTTCGGCGTATTCAGGAATCTCTTGGGCATCCGTATAGGTGGCGTTAAGCAAGGATTCAGGGGAAGCCGGACTCTCGTAATCTAAACCACTGGCGAGGGCGACAAAAGCTTCTACCCGTACAATCAAATCATTGGGTTTAAAGACTTGACCCGGATATCCAGAGAGAAATCCTTTGCGATAGGTATTTTGAATCGCATCTTGACCCCAATAGGAGGCGGAGACATCTTTAAAGTTAATCGCATTTCGTTCTAAGGAGGTATTGGGAAATGCTTGGTCTATCATCGCCGCATATTCAGCGCGAGTAATCACATTATTAGGTTTAAAGGTTTGATCGGGATAACCACTGACTACTCCTTGCTGAGTCAGTCCTTGAATACATTGTTCAGCCCAATGACCTTGGATATCTGAGTAGTTCTGTGCTTTTACAGGTGGGGCAATACTTCCACCAAAAGCACTGGCAAAGAGTCCGACCGATAGCCAGGAAAATATTGGTTTAAGGTGTTGGACAGAATAAAGTATAGTGTTTTTCATAGCGCCCAATTCTCTAATTTTTTGATGTATTGGGTATCTTTTAGCAAAAATACGATCCTATATGCCTCTAACTTAAGAGGATGATTGGATTGGGGGTTTTTATAACTTTAGGTAGAGGCGCGATCGCTCTTTTCAGTAAGCTGTTCAGTATTTAGGTTGGCATCCTTAAATTCTACAAAGGGAACGGGGAACACCTCGGCTTCGCTCGGTGTGTAACAGGGAATAGGGAATAGGGAATAGGGAATAGGGAATAGGGAATAGGGAATAGGGAATATTATATTTTTTTAAGCGTCGTTTTAGTTAACAACTTCTCCTCGAATCTCCTGTAGAATTGCCGAGACTTCCTCTTCTGAATCAAGATGCTTCGCTAATACTTGAGCTGTCATGTCTAAAACCCGATCAGAAAAAAGTTTAGCTAGATCCTGTCGTAATCCTTGACCAATATAAAACTTCAATAGAGCATCCAATGACATATCTCGACTAGCCGCCACTTTTTTGAGTGACTCCACTGTGTCTGTAGGAATCTTGAGTGATACTGTCTCAGTCGCCCGTGGATGCAAACGCAGTTCAAATGTTTCTTCAGGCTTGTTCATAAAATTTTCGTTCAGTACGAGTAGCAATACGAGCAGAAATAATTCGGATTCGTTGTCTACGCTCTACATAGACAACCAGTAAAAGTCGCGGAGCAAGTGAATACCCAATAATGAAATCACGCTGTTCATTATTGGCTGAAGCATCACCCATTTGATAGAAAGGGTCAAAGAAAATTTCAGCCGCTTCTGGAAAGGTTACACCATGCTTTTCAAAATTGCTCTGTGCTTTGTTCTGATCCCACTCAAACTCAACACCCTGTAAACGGTACAAAATGTTCATACTGTTAATTTTACACAACTTCTCTATGATGACGGTTTGGTGCAGTTAATCCGACTCACTCAAAAGCCGTGATGGGTATTTCTACTCAGAACCTATAAGGATTTCTGATACAGCCCCAAGGGGTGATCGTGTAAAAATGAAGAAAATATAAATCGTTTTAATAAACGTTGCTGATACAGGAGTCAACATCCATGGTCGTACTCACCGATCGCACCCAGAAGCGCTTAACTATGCAGACGGGCGAAATCGCGCCAGATACAACAACGATCCGTTCCTTAGACTGGGATCGCGATCGCTTCGATATTGAGTTTGGGCTGCAAAACGGCACCACCTATAACTCGTTCCTGATTCGGGGTGAGAAAATTGCCCTGGTGGATACCTCCCATGAAAAGTTTCGTGAACTTTACTTAGATACTCTCAAGGGGTTGATTGAACCCAGTCAAATTGATTATCTGATTATTAGCCACACGGAACCCGATCACAGTGGCTTAGTCAAGGATATTGTCCAACTTGCGCCAGAGATTACCGTTGTTGGGTCAAAAGTGGCGATTCAATTCCTGGAAGACTTAGTACATCACCCCTTTAAACGGCAGATCGTCAAAAACGGCGATCAACTGGACTTAGGCAAAGGGCATGTCTTGGAATTTGTCAATGCCCCCAACCTGCATTGGCCCGACACCATCTTCAGCTACGATGCTGGAACCCAAGTCATGTTTACCTGTGATGCCTTTGGGATGCATTACTGTTCCGACAGCACCTACGACGAAGACATGAGTGCCATAGAAGCCGACTTCCGCTTCTACTACGACTGCTTAATGGCACCCAATGCCCGTTCCGTTCTCTCCGCCCTAAAACGGATGGATAAACTGGGAGACATAACCACCGTCGCCACGGGTCATGGTCCTCTACTATTGCATCATGTGGGGGAATGGGTGGATCGGTATCGGCGATGGAGTAAAGCCCAGGCAAAAGCCGAAACCTCTGTCATCGTCTTTTATGTGTCCGATTACGGTTATAGCGATCGCCTTTCCCAAGCCATTGCCCGAGGCATTACCAAAACTGGCGTGGGCGTGGAAATGATGGACTTAAAATCGGCAGATCCGCAAGAAGTCCAAGAAACCGTCAGTCGCGCCGGGGGAATTGCGATCGCGATGCCTCCCGCCTCGAATAAAGCCGCCACCGCCGCCGTGAGTACCGTCCTCGCTGCCGTAAAATCCAAGCAAACGGTGGGTTTGTTTGAATCGTATGGCGGAGATGACGAACCCATTGACCCCCTACTGAGTCAATTCCGCAACCTCGGACTCAAAGAAGGATTTGCCGCGATTCGGGTCAAAGAAACTCCAACCGAAGCCATCTATCAACTCTGCGAAGAAGCCGGAACCGATATGGGGCAACTCCTCACCCGCGATCGCAATATCAAGCAACGGAAATCTATCGATAATGACCTAGAAAAAGCCCTAGGACGGATCAGCGGCGGACTTTATATTATTACCGCCCAAAAAGGTGACATTAAGAGTGCCATGTTAGCCTCCTGGGTATCCCAAGCCAGCTTCAAACCCCTCGGCTTAACCATCGCCGTCGCTAAAGATCGGGCGATTGAGTCTTTGATGCAAGTTAGCGATCGCTTTGTGCTGAATATTCTACAAGAGGGCAATTATCAGGCATTAATGAAGCACTTCCTCAAGCGTTTTCCCCCTGGTGCCGATCGGTTTGAAGGAGTGAACACGCAAACAGCGACGAATGGATCACCGATTCTCACCGATGCGTTGGCGTATGTGGAATGTAAGGTGGAAAGTCGCATGGAGTTGAGTGACCATTGGATTGTCTACGCCTCTGTGGATACTGGACGAGTGTCTAAGGCGGATGCATTAACGGCGGTTCATCATCGTAAAGTGGGGAATTATTATTAAACGCAGAGGTACGCAGAGGTCAACGCAGAGGTACGCAGAGGATGACTGAAAATGAGGTGTCGGGAAAAGTGATTGGGTTGGCGATGAAGGTACACACGGCGTTGGGACCGGGTTTATTGGAGTCAGCTTATGAAGCCTGTTTGAGGTATGAACTGAATAAGGCTGGCTTAAACTTTGAACCCCAGAAACCCTTACCCTTAGTCTATGAAGAGATTCGCCTCGAATGTGGATATCGAGTCGATCTCCTCGTCGAAAACAAAGTCATGGTTGAACTCAAAGCCGTTGACACCCTGCATCCCATCCACACCGCCCAACTCCTAACCTACCTCAAACTCTCCCACCAAAAACTCGGACTCCTAATCAACTTCAACGTCATCCATCTCAAAGACGGCATCAAACGAGTCGTCAACCACCTCTAACCCCCTCTGCGAACCTCTGCGCTTTCCTCTGCGCCCCTCTGCGTTAAAAAAACCCTTCACCCCCAACCCCCAACTCACCCATGAACCTCAAACGCAGCATCAACCCCCTCTAACCCCCTCTGCGCCCCTCTGCGCTTTCCTCTGCGCCCCTCTGCGTTAAAAAAACCCTTCACCCCCAACTCACCCATGAACCCTCCTACCCCTCGCGACGTCCAAGTCCTCCCCATCGCCTCCGACACCACCGTTCTCCGTTCCCGGACGTGGGATAGACTCAAATTTGAAATCGAATACGCCCTCCAACGCGGCACCACCGCCAATTCCTATCTCATCCAAGCCGAGAAAATCGCCCTGATTGACCCTCCAGGGGAATCCTTCACCGAAATCTTTTTAACCGAACTCCAACGCCGAATTGACCCCAAACAAATCGAGTATGTCATCCTCGGTCACGTCAATCCCAACCGAGGCGTTACCCTAAAAGCCTTACTCAAACTCGCCCCTCAGATACAATTTGTCTGTTCCAATCCCGGTGCGATCGCGCTGCGTGGTATCTTAGATGCACCGGATTTAAAAATAACGGTGGTACGGGGCGATGAAACCTTGGATTTAGGTAAGGGTCATCACCTGCAATTTATCCCCACCCCGAATCCCCGTTGGCCCGATGCCCTGTGTACCTACGACCCCCACACCGAAGTTCTATTTACCGATAAATTATTTGGTGCCCATCTGTGTGGGGATCAAGTCATGGATGAAGGCTGGACAACAATTAGCGAACACCGCCGCTATTATTTCGATTGCGTGATGGCACCCCATGCGCGACAGGTGGAAAAGGCACTGGATAAGGTAGAGGAGGTGCAAGCAAGGCTGTATGCTACAGGTCATGGGCAATTGGTACGCTACAGCCTAATTCCCCTGACCCAATCCTATCGCCAATGGTGTGAGGCGCAAAAAACACAAGACATCACCGTCGCCCTGCTGTATGCTTCAGCTTATGGGAATACCGGTACCGTTGCCCAGGCGATCGCACGGGGGATTACTAAGGCTGGAGTTGGTGTAGAATCGATTAACTGCGAAATCGCTGACCCGGAGGAGATTCGCGCTGCTGTGGAAAAGGCGGAGGGGTTTGTTATGGGTTCTCCGACGTTAGGGGGTCATGCACCCACCCAGATTCAAACGGCTTTGGGGATTGTTTTATCCACGGCGACGAAAACCAAACTGGCAGGGGTTTTTGGGTCTTTTGGCTGGAGTGGTGAAGCGATTGACTTGATTGAAAATAAGTTTAAGGATGCAGGATATAAGTTTGGCTTTGAGACGATTCGGGTTAAGTTTAAGCCCACGGAAGCCACACTGAAATACGCGGAAGAAGCCGGAACGGATTTTGCCCAAGCCTTGAAGAAAGCGAAGAAATCCCGCACGTCTCGCCAACCTGTCAGTGATGCCCAAGTTGCCCGAACGGAACAGGCTGTGGGGCGGTTAATTGGGTCACTTTGTATTATTACGGCGAAGCAGGGAGAACTGAGGGGGGCGATGTTGGCAGATTGGATTTCCCAAGCCACGTTTACTCCACCAGGTTTAACGATTGCGGTGGCGAAAGACCGGGCAATTGAGTCATTAATGTATCAAGGTGAGCAATTTGTGGTGAATATTTTAGAGGAAGGGAAGCATTTGGGGTTAATGAAGCATTTCCTCAAACCCTTTGCCCCTGGGGAAGACCGATTTGCGGGGGTGGCGACGGGGACGGGTGAAAATGGTTGTCCGATTCTTAGCGATGCTTTGGCGTATGTAGAATGTACGGTGGATAATCGGATGGAATGTGGTGACCATTGGTTGATTTATGGGGTAGTGACGAATGGCAAGGTGTTATCGGAGGGGGTAACGGCGGTGCATCATCGCAAGTCAGGGACGCATTATTAGTGCAAAACAGTTAAATCCCCTAATGCTGCCACAATCGCAATTAGGGGTGCGGTGTTGATGACAATCCGTTCAGGTTCAGGCATTTTCTAAATCTGATAATAATTCGGCTTCGGTGAGGTCAATCATCGGCACACCATACCGATGTAAAGAAAGCAGGAATGAGACTCTATCGATGCCAACTAATGCAGCAGCCATGCCGGACGATAAGCGTTTCATTTCAAAGAGTTTGACTGCCATTGCCCATTTTGCCTCTTGTTCAAACTGTTCTTTAGTTTGTTGCAGGGCATCAGGAAAGGTTTCTGGGTAGCTAATTGTGAGTTTGTGTGACATAGTATTTTCTTGAATAGGGGGATGCAAAGGGATTTCTCTAGTATTAAAAGATGATTCCCGTTCGACGCCAATTGTGTTTTATTAATACTAATACCAATTTTCCCGAATTTTATGCCATATCCCGTCCCTTTGGGCAATAGCTGGGGAATGTATTCATTGCACGATTAGAATAGAACTTACGCAAAGCCTCTATTTGTAGTGGCGTGGCACACCTAATTTAGTAGATTAGCTTGGGTTCGTAGTAAGGGCTTTAGCCCTAGATTCGTGACAGTATAGGAGACTGATGGGATGGAACCAATTACCTGGGGATGGATTTTAGCCGCCGCTTTGTCGGGGATTGTCGGAAATAAGGCGGATGTGGGGTTGGATACCTTGGGTAAGGGGTTGAAAGGGATGATAAATCGCCTCAAATCTGGGGATGCGCCAATGCATCAGGAGATACAAATGGCGGTGGGGCGGGCGTTTTTGTTGGCGCAGCAAAGTTTGGTGGAAGACTGTCTGAGTGAATTGATGGGGGGGAAGGAGTATAAAAATAGTTGGGATTGTCCACCTCAATACAAAAATGAGATAACTTGGCTAAACCAAAAGTTAAAACGGCTAAAGGCGGATTTACAGAAGCTGGAAAAGGGGCAATTTGGCGAATTAGCGGTGACACCTGTGGCTGATATTGACTCCCTGTTAACCCCAGATGGGGCGTTGGTTGGGGATACACTTGGGGTGGTACGTCAGCAATTGATGGTAGTCTTACAGCAGGAGAATGCGATCGCACTTTACCAAACCAAGGCTGTAACTCCCCAGGTAGGCTTGTTTGAACGGATGTGTGCCTATTTTGCAGTGGAGATGCAGCATAATCCGGTACTGCGGGAGATGATTCAGGGACAATTGCTAACCCAGATTAATGCCAATTTGAAAACGCAGCAGGTGACGGTTAAGGATTTAACTCACTCCTTGCAAAATTTAGCGCGGGATGTGGTGCGCGATATGGGAGATATTAAGGAGTTGTTGGAACGCCTCAATAATCAAATGGCGGCTTTATCAGTACGTCAACTACCTGTTCCCGATGATTTCCGGTGGATTGTTGAGGATAAGACGAAGGGATTTGTCGGGCGGGAATTCGTCTTTGATGCCATTGAGGAGTTCTTCCAGCAGCAGCGTAAAGGCTACTTTATTATCGGAGCCGAACCGGGGATGGGCAAAAGTTCTATCCTGGCAGAATTTGTGCGGCGGAATGATTGCATTGTCTATTTCAACCAGCGCAATGAAGGGATAACCAGCGCTGAACAATTCCTCCGGAGTGTCTGTATCCAGCTTATTCAAGATTACGGACTATCTCACTCTCAAGACATTCAACCCGAAAATACGTGTAATAGTAATTTTTTCAAAAACCTACTCAATGAAGTGAGAGGGAAACTGAAGTTAAATGAACGATTAGTTATTGCTGTTGATGCTTTGGATGAAGTTGACTTGAGTAGCCAGAGTCGGGGTGCTAACGTCCTTTACCTACCTGAAGATTTGCCCGATGATGTCTATTTAATTGTCACAAAACGACTATTACCACCTGACCAACTGCCGTTGCGGGTGAACAATAAGCGGCTTTTTGACGTGATGCAGCATCCGGCAAGAAATCAAGAAGACGTAGAAGCTTATATTCGACAGCGCATCAATGGGGTAGGGGCTTCGGTATCCGTATCTATTCGGCAGTGGATTCAAAATCGGGGTGCTAATGAAGAGGAATTCGTCTCGACATTGGTTGAAAAGAGCGAAGGAAACTTCATGTATTTGCGCTATGTATTGGATGACATTGAAAAAGGCGCATATCCAAAATTAGAGATTCGGGGTTTACCCAGTGGTTTGCAAGACTACTATTACAAACACTGGGAACGCATGGGCATGAATGACAAGCCCCTGTTTAAAATCAAAATTGTCTATATCCTGTCAGAATCTCCTATACCTATCCCCTTTGAGGAAATTGTGGCAATTCTCGACGCTGATGGTGAGGAAGAAATAGGACTGGCGGTGAGGGTGCAAGCTATACTTGATGAATGGATGCAGTTTTTACGGGAAGAAGAGAAGTATGGGCAAATATTCTATAGCCTGTATCATAGCAGCTTCCGGGATTTTCTGCGGAATGAGAAGACAGTGAAGCGTGCGGGGATAACGCTTCAGGGAATTATTGAAATGATGGCGAATAGTAGGTAGCGAGGGGCGGTTGGTCATGGGGAAGTTAGCTGAATTGTTAAACCGCTTACCCGCAGGCAGTCACTTGTACAGGTTGCAGACAAGAGCGCAACTGCTGGCGAAGTCTGGTCAGGCTCACCGTTTGTTTGAGTTACTGACTGACTTTGATTTCATTGAAGCTAAGGTTTCGCATCCTGATATCAACTTACAAGAGTTAATTGAGGATTATGACCGAGCTTTTGAGCCTAAAGTCCTGATTTTTGGGGAGAAGGCGGAGACTCTGAGATTGATTCAATGGGCAATTCGACTTTCAGCGCATATCTTAGCCGCCGATAAAACCCAACTAGCCGGACAATTTTGGGGGCGATTAATTGCGTTTGAACTGCCAGAGATTCAGGCACTATTGGCACAAGCTAAACCACAGAACCAGCCCTGGTTACGTCCTTTAACCTCTAGCTTAATGCCGCCAGGTACACCATTACAGCGTACTCTCACTGGTCATAGCGGAGTGGTAAATGCTGTGGCAGTGACACCAGATGGCAAACGAGTAGTTTCCGGTGCTGAGGATGACACTCTCAAAGTATGGGAGCTAGAAACGGGAAGGGAGCTTTTCAGTCTCCATGGTCATACAGGGATAGTCGAATCTGTGACAATAACACCGGATGGCAAGTGGGTAATTTCTGGTTCAGTGGATAAAACTCTCAAGATATGGGATTTGGAAACTAAAAAGGAAGTTTTCACCCTAATAGGTCATACAGACAGGGTAGCAGCTTTAGCCGTGACACCAGATGGCAAGTGCGTTATTTCTGGCTCAGATGATAAGACTCTTAAAGTCTGGAATCTGGAAACTGAAGAGGAAGTTTTCACCCTAATAGGTCATACAGACAGGGTAGCAGCTTTAGCCGTGACACCAGATAGTAAGCGGGTGATTTCTGCATCAGGTGACAACACGCTAAAAATATGGAATCTGGCAACGGGCAAAGAATTATTAACACTCAATGGTCATACAAAATGGGTTGAATCTGTAGTCGTGACACCAGATGGTAAGCGGATAATTTCTGGTTCGTATGACGAAACTATCAAAATTTGGGATCTAGAAACAGCAAGAGAAGTCCTTACTATCAGAGGTCATAACGATTCAGTAGAATCCGTGGCAGTGACTCCTGATGGTAAGCGATTGATTACTAGTTCACGTATCTTTATCAAAGTCTGGGATTTAGAGACAGGAAAAGAGCTTTTACCGCTCATCGGTCATAGCGACTGGGTAGGAACTGTAGCAGTAACACCCGATGGTAAGCAGGTGATTTCTGGTTCATATGACGAAACTATTAAAATTTGGAGTCTTGAATCAGGACGAGAATTTTTTCCTTTAAAAGGTCATACTGATTCGATAAATGATTTGGCAGTGACACCAGACAGTAAACACGCGATTTCGGCTTCAGAAGACAACACTCTCAAGGTCTGGAATTTAGAAACATCAGAATCGATTTTCACCCTAAAAGGTCATACTGATCCGGTAAAGGCTTTGGCAGTAACACCAGACGGTAAACAAGTGATCTCTGGTTCATGGGACAAAACAATTCGAGTGTGGAATCTAAAAAGGGGAAAGGAAGTGTTCTGTCTAAAAGGATCTAATCGTTCAGTAGAATCTTTAGTGGTGACTCCGAATAGTAAAAATATAATTTCTGCTTCCTATGATGGAGTTATTCGCGTCTGGAGTCTGAAAGCTAGAAAACAAATATTTATCCTGAAAAGTCAAACAAGATTAATATATCCTGTAGCAGTGACACCAGACGGCAAAGGGTTAATTACTGGGTTAGTTGCCAATAACATTAAAACTTGGACGATTAAAAAATTCGGAAATTTCAAAACAGCAAAGGAGCTTTTCACCCTAGAAGGACATACTGGTTCAGTAGAATATTTGGTAGTAACACCAGACAGCAAACAAATGATTTCCGCTTCCTGGGATCACAGTATCAAAATCTGGAATTTGGAAAGTGGAGAGGAACTTTTCACTCTAGAAGGTCATACCGGATTTGTAAATGCTGTAGCAGTCACACCGGATGGCAAACAGGTCATTTCTGTTTCACATGATAAAACGCTCAAAGTCTGGGATTTGGAGACTAGGAAGATTGTTGCCAGTTTTAAGGGAGATGGTGAGTTACTTGCTTGTGCTGTTGCACCTGATGGGATCACAATTGTTGCAGGTGAGGCGTCGGGACGGGTGCATTTTCTGCGGTTAGAAAATAGCAGCGCATTTGGTAGCGGATGTAACGGATAAGTCAATTTTGAGCGATCGCCTGATTGCAGATTAGATCAGCCAAACAAAGATTATCAAACACCGTCTCTACACCTGCCGATCGCGGTATAATATGTTCAAACTCAAAAGTAGTGGCAGTAATGTTACAAGGAAATGATCAGGCTGAATTAAACATTACCGCCTAATAGTTGTTCAGCCGTAAGTTCGAGGTGAGGAAATATCCCCGATTGAATCAAATCGCTGCCCACAAACTCCACCGCGTCATACCAACCTTCGACTAACGTGAGAACCGTGACTTTAGCATTTAGAGGGTCAACAATCCAATATTCAGGAATATCTAAAACGCTATATTCGGCTCGTTTGGCACGATAGTCGGTGCTTTTCGTCGATTCGCTGACGACTTCAACAACGAGTAGAGGTGGGGGTTCATTTAATTCAATAACGGCTTCACGATTTTGCAGGTTACGCCACTGTTCTAGAGGAATCACGACGACATCGGGAATACGAACGGTATCCCATCGACCGGCGCGGGGAGAACGCACACCGACAACTCCAGCCAAGGCTGTCCATTCTTGTCCTATTTGAGCGCATTGGTTATCAAAGGTGCGTTCCAAGAATTTTAAAATGGCTCCATGTTTTCCAGTACCCAAGCTCATCGGGACTAGCTCTCCATTAACCAGTTCATAGCAAGTGTCTGTCCCGTCGTCATACTTCAAGTATTCTTCAAGAGTCAGGCGGTTGGTGGTTGTCAGCATGGCAGGTTGGGGAAGAGTATACCAAGTGGCGGTCAACTATAACAACTAGAGCAGTGGGCAAATAACTGGGGACAAGAGACGTTGCATGCAACGTCTCTACTAGATTCTGATGCTGCTATTCAAATTTAGATGGTAATTGCTGTACCATCAAACTTGGTCAGCGAGAAACAGCTATCTTCGTTATACGTCAGCTTTTGCTCCTGCAAAATTCCGATCGCGATCGCTTCCCCTAATTTTACCGATTCGGTGTAGTCTGTACGCCAGTGTACACCTGCCATGTTGCGACCAATGGAAATATTTGCCGCTAGCTTATTCAATTCTCCGCCTACGGTGAGAACCTCTGTATCGGGTCCACTGTAGGGGATGTAAGACACCAACTGTGTCCCATCTTCATTCGGCACCATTGGCTTGGGTATCTGATAAGACTCATCAAACCACGCCTTTAACATCGTCACACAAGCCCCCGCCACTGTCGCATGTCCCGCACCGTAAGCCGGATGAGTCGGTGATCCTTCGGGAAACACTTGCGGTAGCAGATAATTACCATTTTTATCAAACATCGCTTTGAGTGCTTGAGAATTGAGAATCTCTGGATGAATTGGATACTCCGCCCGTCCCGTCATAAGATTGTGAATCAATCCACCAAAGGCTTCAGGGCGCAGCCGCCGATGCACAAACCATTTTTGATACCAAACTGCTTTTAAGGCTCGCGTCGCCACTTCTGTGACTAAACTGAGGATATGGGGTCCACCAAACGTACCAAACCCATTCTGATTCTCTGACGTGAGATAGAAATTTCCCCGATCAAACGGTGCGCCCATATCCAATAAAATCAAACAAGCATTCAAATAAGCTTGATAGAGGGCATCAAAATGCACATAATTGCCTAAATCCCGCATATTCCGAATATAGCGCGGCACTTTGTCAAATTTATCCTGACCACTGAAATCAAAGCCATTTTGCACCGCCAACCACATTTTATAATCGGTCATAAAGTCGCTGTTGGGAACAACTGTCCGTTGGCGTTGGTTAATTGTCAGCGTGCCATATTGGATATCTTTGAGCAGAAATTGCGAGATAAAAGGACCAACCACATCTCCCGGCGTAGATCCTCGGAAAATCACATCCGGTGTCACCTTACCATCTTCTTTCGGTCCCCGGAAATCCGAACAGTTTGAAAGTTCTTCGGCGGCTTTTTCAATATCGCAGTTATCGCGAAAGTCAGTAAAATTAACTTCCCGTAATAGCGCCATCCAGTACAGTTCTATGGCTTCACAAGCATTTTCTGCCCCATCGATACGGGGAGCAGGGCGAATCGTTACTGACTGAGCATCGGGTCCTTCTAAGTCAAAGGCTAACGCGGCTTGCGGATTGATTAATCGACGACAACCTAGGCGTTTGTTTTCCTCGGAACTGGATTCGGATAACTCTGGTTTGCCGCGAGTACAGCCCCGTGGTATTGCCTCAAAATCGCCAGGATTGCCACTACACAATGCTTTGAGTAAGAGTCGGTAAGCTTTTTGGTCTACTTCACCCAACTTGTTATGGGGTAAACCTTTGGAATAGTTGGCAATGTAACTGAGTTCGTTCTCAGCGTTCCGATACGCCGACTCCTCACCATTATTTAAATGCTCAGGATGGGGGCGCAAAAAGGCAATTTCAGCCGCTTCTTCACGAACTTGGCGAGATAAGCTGCGACGGGAAAAGATTTTTTTCATATTAATCTATCCTTGGAACAAGAAGCTTTATTCTTCAACAGCAATAGCAACCCATCCGGATAACTTCTAGGTTGGGTTACCCCTAAAATTTTCCAGCTTAACTTTGTCTACCGTTGACCCACGGCAGACAAGGATACGGTTGCTCAGGTTAGACGATTAGACCAATGGTAGAGGCTTCAATGATTCGCTGTCTATATCCCACATTTTTCTTTACGAAAACGGGATGCCACCTGATGCGATCGCTCACAAAAATATGTATAAGGATAAAGTATTAACTGTTTTAATGCCGTAATAGGGACGCACCTACGTAGTCGGACTGGCGGTAAACTGCTAAATCCAGGTGAACTCCCCCAGTTTTGGTAGAGATCTCCTGTTTCTAACCCGGTTAGTTCATGGGCAGCAATACCCGGTGCAGCTGAGGAAGAATTCAGGAATCCGAGAAATGCCACAGCCCCCATTCCTCCTATTTCCCGTTCCCTGTTTCCTCCCCTCACCACAATACTTATTCAGTAACCCCTAAGCTAAAATCACGCATCATCTTCTTAATCTCTATGTTGTGCATTTCCTCCTGACCAATTTGACCCCGGGCAAATTCTTCGAGATAGATGGAAGCATCTTCCACGACATCCAGAAGGTCTTTATAGAGATCTAAGGCTTTTTTCTCATGATTAAGGCTTTCCTGTAAAACATCCTGCACAGAATGTTGGTAAGTTTCCTCGATGGGCGCAATCTTTTGGCTGGGATGACCTTCTAAGCCTGTGATAATTTCTCCCACCTGTTGAGCGTGGAGTAGAGACTCACTAGCCTGTGCCTTAAAAAAGTTGACAATGGGAATTCGGTTGGGACCAATGATCATCAAGGAGTAATGAGTGTAACGCACGACGCCAGCCAACTCAAACTCCATAATGGTGTTGAGCAGGGCAATGGTCTTTTTCAGGTCAAGTTCTTTCATCATGTTGAGGTTACAGTATGTAGATTCACTGAGATCTGTTTTAGTTTATCTTTAAAGGACTCTAACAAATCAGCCAATCTACAACAGTTGCTAGAGAACATTTCGCAACCTCAGTCAGGGGAGATGGGGGAGATGGGGAAGCTGGGGTGATGGGGGGAGCGATGTAGAGACGTGCCATGGCGCGTCTGGAAGCTGGGGGAGCAAGATGCTCCCATTACGGCGAACCGCTTATTTTTGGGCATTATTCAAGTTCGCCCCGTCTAAGTTAGCTCCCGCCATATCTGTTCCTGCGATAGTGGCGTTGTTGAGATTGGCATTGTTTAAATCAGTATTGCTCAGGTTCGCGCCTTCCAGGTTGGCACTGTCTAAGTTGGCTCCTGCCAAATTCGCTCCCGCTAAATCTGCCCCGTTGAGATTAACGCCATTTAGATTAGCACCTTCTAAGTTAGAATGACTTAGATTTGCGCCTTCGAGATTGGCTCCTGCCAAATTCGCATTGGCTAAATCGGCATTGGTACAATCGGCACCTTTGAGATTTTTGCCACTCAAATCAGCGCCGTTGAGGGTCAAGCCTGCACATTTGAAGTTACTGGGTGCGACATTGGCATCACTAGCTGTAGTGGGCGGGGATATCGCCTCTTCTGTCTGGGTGGGCTGACTGACGGCGGCATTGGTTACACTATTTCTCTGTAACAACCATCCAGCTACACCAAGGGCGATAAGCACCGGAAGTGCGATCGCGACCCCCATAACTAAAGGTTTACCACGTTTAGCTTTTCGGAGTTGAGCTTCAGCTTGGATGTTTTCTAGCTCAATCTGATGAATCGCCTCTTCCATAAACTCTGATGGAATTTGGGCTTCGGTTCCAGCATCGATTAGCTCTTGTACCGAATAGCTTTGGTTGTGCTGGGCATAGAGTTGAGCAGCTCGCGTCAAAACGTCTTCGGCTTGCTCTTCTGGAATTCGATGGTTTTGCAGTTTCATAGGAGAGTTAGCGTGAGTACAATGAGCAATTTCCAGATAAGGTGGCTGGTTCCGAGAAACGGAGAATAAATCGTCGTTAACGGTTTCAGCGTCTGGCGCAATTGAACGGCGATAAAATTTATAAGCAGACAAACTTAAACTAGGTTGAATGCTTATTTAAATTTAGGCGGGAGTGGTTACTCTTACTATTGAGAATAGCTTACTCTTAAGAAAATTGAAGTGATTGAGGCGTATTTTTGAGGAAAAATGGTAAAATTTTACTGTTCCCTTAAAAAGGAATCGGTTAGTTAAAGCGTTGATAAAGAAAACAGTGACTAGAGATTAGTCAAATTTAGCGGTTGGGATTAGGGCGGGTTTTGTTGCTTCCTTTGTGGTGCGTTGACTCCTTTAATCCCTAAACCCGCCCCTACGTCTTTGGCATGCGATCGCGTATCGGTTACACAGCTGCATCATTAATCGACTTAACCAGGTGATGATTTGTAAATTAGTTAGATTAACCTTGGGGAAAAAGCCATGAATATCCGTATTGGGAACGGTTACGATATCCATAAACTGGGAAACGGACGCCCTTTGATTCTGGGGGGTGTAAACATTCCCCACGAATTGGGATTGCTAGGACATAGTGATGCAGATGTCCTCACCCATGCGATTATGGATGCCATGCTAGGCGCATTGAGTCTCGGCGATATAGGTCATTATTTTCCCCCCACCGACCCAAAATGGGCAGGAGCGGATAGTCTAGAGTTATTGAGTCAGGTGAATCAGTTAGTGCGATCGCAGGGTTGGCAGATCAGCAATATTGATTCCGTCATCGTCGCCGAACGCCCCAAGCTCAAGCCTCACATCAAAACCATGCGCGATCGTATCAGCACAACTCTAGCATTACAACCCGATCAAATTGGGATTAAAGCCACCACGAATGAAAAATTAGGACCCGTGGGACGAGAAGAAGGTATAGCGGCTTATGCTGTAGCGTTATTAGTTAAAGAGCATTAGTTCTTGGTTGGAACTTAATAAACTCAATGTACCTCACCAACATGGAAAACGCTGTATAAAGCCAGTTTGGGCTTTATTTGGTGTTGATTTTTGTTTAAGTCCCGGAGGGATACTGAAATGATCTTGGGCATTCAATGATCGGCTTGGAACCTTCTGCCTTGTCTTAAAGGCTCAATTTCCAGGGAAAGTGTTAGTCTATCCTCTAGGACTATCAAGTTGATTGTTTACCAATTCTGATGAGCGCCCTTTTACCATACTCTGAAGACATTAAAAAAGCCAGACTCAACACCCAGAGTTTAGGATTCCCCAGTCAAACCCTTTCGGTCACTCCGCGACGTTTCCCTGCCAAACCATTGGGGATCAAAGGACGGTTGACCACAGCGTTAACTGTAGGTATAGCAACGGTTTTGGCGTTCACGAGTCAAGCCGCGATCGCGCTACAAGTGCAGGTGACTCCAGAAAGCCCTCAGTTAGGGGATACACTGTCGGTGATGATTGACACAGAAACCACAACTCAACCGCCAAGCGTGTCCATCGGGCAAAAAATCTATCCCGCCTTTCCTGTCACCGCCAATCGTTATCGCGCCTTACTCCCAACCACTCCTCTGGATAAATCCGGACGTTTAGAATTTCAAGTCATTGGGGATGGTGAGGTAAGAAACCTGGCTGTATTCCTGAAAAATCGATCATTTCCCACCCAGCGTATCCGACTATCGGGTAGTGCCAACCGATCCGCCACAGAACTGGAACTCAATCGGGTGGCTGAGTTTAAAACATTGGTGACGCCGCAAAAGTTCTGGAATGGACCCTTAGTCAAACCTAATGCAGGTCGAGTGTCTACAGTGTTTGGTGTGCGTCGTTATTATAACGGAGTATTCGCCGAGGATTATTATCATCGAGGCGTTGATTACGCGGCTGGAACAGGTTCACCTGTCTTAGCACCCGCCGCCGGACGAGTGGCGTTAGTGGGACGAGAATCACAGGGGTTTAATGTACATGGTAATACCGTCGGAATTGACCATGGTCAAGGGGTGTTGAGTATTATGCTGCACCTCAATCAAATCGACGTTCAAGAAGGAGATTTTGTCCAAGCCGGTCAAAGAATTGGTACAGTGGGTTCAACGGGGGCTTCTACGGGACCGCATTTGCACTGGGGACTGTATGTTCATGGCATTGCTGTAGATCCAGTACCCTGGAGATTTGACGGTATTGAATAATACAGGGTTTAAGTTTTTTTGAAGTTTTTTCCCATCTTATACACTTATGGGTTTTGTTTGAGGTAAACTCTGGTAAGTCTCCCCTAATCCGAGTGACTAATGGGCAATCCAATCCAACACCATGAGTATTGAAAAAATCGTAGAACAAGCTCTGCAAGATGGTTACTTAACCCCAGTCATGGAAACTGAGGTTGGGCGTATTTGTGATACAGCCTCAGAGCTTTCGATCGAAGAATATATGGCGTTGGATCGCCTGATGGGAGCGCTGTTGACGGGTGAAGTCGTCGCCGTTCCGCGCAAGCAGTTTATTAACGTGATGGAGGAGTTGGTACTCACCGAAGCGATCGCGCAAGTGGCGGAAATTGAAGCAACTAGCGATCAGGTGCTGGATGTGGGCGATATCGCCGCCTATGCTCTGAATCGACTGCCTCCTCTATATGCTACGACAGAAGAAGGGGCAAAATACCAACGTCAACGAGCCAAAGAAGAACTGCAAGACTTGATCACTCAGCAAGTTGATACGGCAATCATGCAAAATCAGCATCGACCCGATTTTGGCTCTGAACGCCAAGCGATTCGTCGAGGTAGCGGTAAAGATCTGTTCCAGCAGGTGAGTTCCTTACTCCAAGATTACGCCCCCAACTTTGAACCCAAATCTGATCTCAAAAATCCTTAGAGGCGCAGGGGAAGCAGGGGAAGCAGGGGAAGCAGGGGAAGCAGGGGGAGCAGGGGGAGCAGGGGGAGCAGGGGGAGATGAGAGAGATGGGGGAGATGGGGGAGCAATTTCCTAATCAACAAAGGACGAATGACAAATGACGAATCACTTCCGCACCAAGATAGGCGTTCCGACTTGAATTTGTTCATACAACGCCTGAATATCAGCATTTCGCATTCGTAAGCAGCCGTGAGAAACTGGCTGACCCACTAGATCTTCATCATTAGTACCATGAAAGCCGATCTGATGGTATTCGTCAGACCAAAATCCGATCCAGCGATCGCCTAAGGGGTTATCGGGTCCAGTCGGGATTAAGTCACCCGTAATCGGTTGTCGCCAGATGGGGTTCCGCTGTTTACGGAGAACCTTAAAGTTACCTGTTGGCGTTTCCCAACCCGGTTGACCCACAGCAACCGGATAGCTCGCGATCTCTTGCTCCCCCCAGTAACTGTACACCTTAGCATCACTCAAATCCACGACTAGCCGCACATCCAAAGCCACGATCGCCTGATTGAGATGGGGAGTTAGTAATGATACTTGGGCGATCGCGTTTACATCAGAAGCACCTGGATGGGGTAAAATTAATCCGGCTAAAGGAACAGGTGTATCTAAACCCCATCGCAAATCCAGGGTCATTCGCTCTCTTATCCATTCACCATACTTGCCCAATAGTGGAGGTGAATCCAAATCACTCTCATCCTCCCCTCCATAAAATGTTCTCTGAACCGATTGGGCAATTTCAGAGGAGAGCTGTATCGACTGACGTTGTTGCCACGCCACTGACAATAGTAATCCTGCTGCTCCAAAGCAAAGCAGCATCAAGCTAGTTTTTAGTGAGAAGGTTCCACCCATAATAACTGAGGAGGCTATCACAACCGAGGCAACTCTAACTTATCAAAACCACTTTATATTTGACATTGGCAGCCGTCTTACCATTTTTTCCGGATAGGATGTCTTTCCTCTAGAAGAATGATGATAGGCTTTTCCAGATGCCATATTGAAACTTGACGGGAAACATTACCCGTTTGGAGGATGTACTTGGTAAGTTTGAATAGAGATAATTAAAATTTAGTTTATTCACCCCAACCAAGCCTTTGCTAATCTAAGCGGGAACTCTACGTGAAGTCAGGCGTCTGTGAAAAGTAAGGATGTTCTAGCACCCATTACCATCCATGAGCCAATCGATTTCTCTATCCTGGTCCCCGGTTGAGGTCACACCAAATAATGTGACGGTGCAACCTGAAAAACTCTCGAACTACGATTTAATTTTGCGCTGTCAGGACGGTATTACTCCTGACCGGGCTGCTTTTGCTGAACTGCTACGCCGATATCAGTCCCATGTGGAGAAGGTTTTATACCATTTGGCTCCAGATTGGCAGGACAGACCCGACTTGGCGCAAGAAGTTTGGATTAGAGTTTACCGGAATATTAAGCGCCTCAAGGAACCCGTCAAATTTAAGGGTTGGTTGAGTCGTATCACGACCAATCTTTTCTATGACGAGCTACGCAAGCGCAAGCGGGTAGCTCCGCCATTGTCCCTGGATGCACCGCGTCGGATGGATGATGGTGAGATGGATTGGGAAATTGCTGCTGATGGTCCAAGTCCGGAAGACAATATGGCAACGCGGGAATTTTACGCCCAGCTACGAGAAGCCATTAAAGACTTGCCAGAAGCATTCCGCACGACTATTGTCTTGCGAGAAATTGAAGGGATGGCTTATGAAGAGATTGCCGAAATTACAGGGGTATCCCTGGGAACCGTCAAGTCGCGTATCGCTAGAGCCCGCTCAAGACTGCAATCTCAACTGCAACCCTATCTAGATGTTTAATTGTCTCCGGATTAGAATGGGGAAATTGTTCCCCTAAACCAAAGTTCATTCTATGATGGGATATATAACATCTTGGGTGAAGTAATCCCAAACGCTTGAGGGCAATGGGATGAAGGGTGTAGTCGTTCACTCAAGTCTTGCGTTACCCTGACTAAGGTCAACTTTCAACTATTATTTTATTTGCTAAGCTGCAAAAGCTGGCAGGTTAACGGTAAAAGTCAAACCTTATCAGCCAATACAGTTTAACAGTGGGGCTGGGCATCTCCTCACTATAAAACGCCAACAGCGTAATTGATCAGATTACGACCAAGGAAGCCCATACGCTCTCTCGAATAGAGTCAGTGTGGGATGATGTCACAAACGATAACGATCCATAATTGAGCGCTAGTGAAGACTCGGTGGTGATCTAAAATGAACTCTAATTTTGATGCTCATAACTGTTCCGGGCAAAAAGCTGCCAGAGACATGGATAGTCTACAGCGCGATCGCTTTGAACTCATCAGTGCCTACATCGATGGTGAGGTGACAGCAGCCGAGCGCTATCAAGTGCAAGATTGGTTAGCCAATGATGCCAATAGCCAACGCTTGTATGCTCGACTGATGAAGCTACGCCAAGGGCTGCATCAGCTCCCCGTACCTGCCACTCAGGTAACCACTCAAGAGACGGCAAATCAGGTGTTTAGCCGCATTGATCGCCGCCGCATACGGAACACCATGGTTTGGGGGAGTGCCGCGATCGCCGCAATGTTTGTCAGTGCCTTTTCTGGGATACTCCCTGGTAGTCAGTTTATGCCACGGTTGGCTCAAACTCCTGTAACCGAAGAGGCGGCGGAACCTCTGATGATCGCCGTGAACCGTCCAGTTATCCAAATCCCCAAGGCGAAAAGTGCCTCGCCGGAAAATTTTATTGATTCTGCCATCTTCAACCCCTAAAAATCCTGTCGCTGGCAAGAAAACAGAAAAATATCTTCCCCTTATACCCCATTTCCTTGATGGGGTATTCATAATTCAGACTTCATCGGATTCCACCAACCCGAAGAAATGAGTGTACCCCCCAAACGCTGCACTCGCTCAGGTTGCATCAGGTAAATCCAAGCCTGTCCTAACGATTGGTTCGCCAGATCATAAATAGTCACTTGTTGCCGATAATATTCATTGTCCTCTGGGATTCGCTGCGGATTGTAGTCTTCTAGCTGATCCAAAACGGTTAAAAGGGTTGGTTCAGTAAACGTCAGTAAAAATCCTCGCACCGGACTATTTCCAGGAATCATCGCTGGATAGCCGATGGGCAAATTAAACAGTTGACCCAACGCGATCGCAGGTTGGGCGGCTATCACTTTTCCTTCACAGTAGCGTTGATAATTGACTTCCCCAGGTTTGAGAGTCCCGTAAACAAACACCCGGATGGACATACTCCCCTCCTAATCCTTTGACTGTCCTGGACTAAGCTTTGAAATAATTGATCAGATTCCATGGTAGAGTTTAGGGGTTGAAGTTACGAAAACCGTTCCCTGTGACACACCGAGCGAAGTCGAGGTGTTCCCTGCTCCCTTCTCTCACCTTTATCAAAACTAATCATTCACTTCAGAAATTCTATTCCCATAGCTAGATCCCAAGTCAACCCTAGGTCTATGCTAGTTACTCATTCAGGACATCCATCAATACACCCAACGTGAGATTGCTGAAGGCTTCACATTTTGTTACAAATGTAAAGAGACAACTCGCGTGGATAACAGGACTACTATGCTCGGTGGCTTTGCCGGTTTAACCAACCCGTCTGGTACAGATTGGGGCGAACGGATGCTCAATACCGTCGCTAGCAATACGATTCGCCACCTCTTTACTCGCAGTGAGTCTGTCGAGGTTTCGGTGCGCTGCAATCCCTCCAGTAAACTGTTACAGGGTAGCATTGACAGCTTTAAGATGCAGGGGCGAGGCTTGGTGATCCGTAGACAGTTTCGGACTGAGGAGATGTCCTTTGAAACAGACGCTGTGTCCTTGGACTTCAGTTCTGTCCTCAAGGGTCAGATCCACCTGAAGCAACCCACCCAAGCGATCGCCCAAGTCGTGTTGACAGAACCCGATATCAACCAGTCGTTTAAAGCCGAACTGGTGCGAAAGCGTTTAGAAAATATTTCCATTCCCGAATTGGAGGATATCACTGGGGGTAAACCAATTTCCTTCACCGACGTGCAACTCAAGCTGCTTCCCAATAACCGGATTCAGCTTTTTGCCAAAGTTAACCTTCCCGATCAGGAGTTAGTCCCGATTAGCATGACCTCAACTTTAGCTGTAGAACGGCGGCGGCGGATTCTGTTCAAAGACTCTAAATTTGAACCGGATACTATTCCAGAGGAATTGCGAGGCAATTCTGAAGCCTTGACCGATGCCCTGGATAAGATTTTGAATAATATGGTGGATCTGGATCGCTTCAATCTTGATGGCGTTACGATGCGAATCAATCGCCTAGAAACCCAAGGACAACAGCTGATATTCAGTGGTTACGCCCAAATTGATCGTATTCCTAATACTCCGTAACCATTAAGGGGGTGTAGGGTGTAGGGTGTAGGGTGTAGGGCTTGTAGCAGACAAGGCAACAAGGAAAAATTTGCCCTCTTTTCCTCTTCCCTCATCACGAATTGAGCAACTGCATGTCATTGAACGCCTTTTTTTCCTTGGGTGGGGTCGTTATGTTGCCCCTATTAGTGCTTTCTATCTTAGCGATCGCGCTAATTTTAGAGCGGCTAAATTTTTGGTGGCGAGTCACCCAGCGCCAGAACCGCCTGATGCGAGAGGTGCTGCACCTCTACCAACAAAATCCCCCAGAAGCCTTTCTCAAGCTAGAACAAAACAGTGATCTGCCGATCGCCCGAATTTTTCTAGCGGCGTTGGAACTCAAACGTCCCACTCCCGAACAATTTCGACTCGCCCTCGAAAGTGCGGTGCAAGCGGAGTTACCCATTCTCAAGCGGTTCAACACCGTATTTGAGACAGTCATCAGTGTCTCACCTCTGCTGGGACTTTTAGGTACAATTTTAGGCTTAATTGACGCCTTTGCTGCCCTACGGATTGGGGATATTGGCGGTCAAACCACCGTGGGTGTAACAGGGGGTATCAGTGAAGCCTTAATTTCCACCGTCGCCGGGTTGAGTGTCGCGATCGCGACTCTGATCTTTGCCAACACCTTTCGCGGATTATATCGGCGTCAACTCGCCCTGATTCAAGAATATGGGGGCAAGTTGGAACTGATTTATCTGGGTTATTACGAGCGAATGAAATAGCGATGGGCGCATCAGAATTTAAAACCCTTCCCCCTTTACCCGGTGTAGAGACAGAACCATAATCATGTATAATTGAATAGATTTAATCGTACTCCTGATGAGCGAATCCTATGTAAATAGAAACCCTAGAGCAACATCAGACGAAATTAAAATTGGCGAATTTTTGAATCGTCAAGCTCAATTGGGTCAACTTTCAGGAGTCATTCGGGTAGAAGGTGCAGCAGAAATACCAGGTAGTCGCAGTGGGGATTATCGCTTTATTCATCCAGACGGTAGCCAAACCTCTGCTGACTTAATGCAGCCTCAAAGCAAACGAACTAGGAGTATCGCCCAAAATATCATAGAAAAAAGCAATCAAGCGAAGATTGTCGTGATTGAACTAGCTAGAGGAGAAAGTAACCAAATTACAATTAATCAAGCTGAAAACATGGCTGATAGTGTTCTCTCTACACCCGATTGCGGGATCAGCCGAATTATTTTTATTAAAAGCCATCAGATTATCGTTGATATCTCCCATTAAGAGGAATTATCCATGCCCAAGCTCACTTGTTTATGCGGTGAAAACATCAATTTATCACCAATTCCCAATCCCCAAGGATTCAAGCTAGTCTGGGAACCTTTACGGGAAAAATTAATTGAGGAACTGATTACGGCTTACTCCTCAGCGAAATCTGAGCAAGAGTTTGAAGATTTAATCTACAAACTCCTTTATCCTCGGAATCCAGAGTTTCCCCAAATTTATGAATGTTCAAATTGTCAGAGAATTGCGGTATTTGCTCGTGCAGCTGACAGTCAACCTACAGTTTGGTACGAACCAAAATTTAAGGGAGGAACAATAAATTCAATCCGTTCTCTAGTAGAAAATTCCCAAGACGACGAAAAAGCCCAATCAACTCAATCAGATTATGTCCCATTAAATACCTATCATTAGGACGAATATCACTGAATTAAGCGTTTGTAGTAAGCGCTTGAGCGCTTCTGGCACGCCCTTCGTGGCAATCTGGATTTATTTTTTGATCAATGCAACGTCTCTACAATGGTGCCGAAAGTCCTAAGCTGTCATGCATTTAAATTGGGAAGGGGTAGCGAGCAAGATGCTCGCACTACAAGGATTTTGCCATTCTTGACATTAAGGTTTAAATGCCGAACAGCTTAATCGATGTGTCTACTGCTGATGCTCAAGCGGCTCTCAAACAACATCAGACAGGTGGTCCGCCAATTACTTTGGCTCAGGGGGTGAGGGGATATCTCTGGGAAGGCGCTAGACAAAATCCACCGAGTCCATTTTCTTCAGTGATGTGGGAACAGGATGGTCAGATTTATACGGTTCGGTTGCGGGTTCAGCCACGTCAGACTCTGCTTTATATGGCGGGTTCTATGGCGAATGCTGAACCAATTGTTGGTGCGGTGGCGGCTGAGGTGAATCAACCAGAACCTCCACCAATTTTACCCAGGGTTGTGCCTTCTCCTGCTCCTGTCTCGGAGGAAACTCTAGTGGCGCTGAAAAGAGAACCAGAGGGTTCTGGTGCGAGTGAAGGGAATCCCAGGAACTCAGTATCAGCATCTTTGGGGGCAAATGCTTCTGGACAAGGAACATTGACTTCAACAGAGTCCTCTGAACAATTGGAAGAATGTCGTCTCGATTCCCAACCGGAGATGATGACAAAACCACTTTTAAGTATTCCAGTTACCGTTGAAGGCAACCCAGGGTTGGTTGAGGTTAAAGGTAGCACAATTTTCGATGCGGATACAATTGCTACAAGAATTAATCCAATTATTCAGAGGTTAGAAGCTGGGAGTTTAAGTCTAGAAGAGTTCCCCAAAGAAACAAGCAATGCAATTACTCAACTTTATCTAGAAAATCACTATATAACTTCCAAAACTGATATCCCAGAGAATCGGAACGGGATTTGGGAGTTTAATATTATTGAAGGAGGTTTGCAGAGCGTTCAAATTGAGGGCAGACAGCGGTTAAATCTTGCTTATATTTGTAGTCGGATCAAACTGGCTGCGGGGATTCCTCTGAATGCCAATCGCCTGGAAGAACAATTGAGGTTGCTGGGGGTGAGTCCCCATTTGGAAAATGTAGAGGCGAGTCTGCGTAGTACGGGAAATGAAGGCAAGAGTGTTTTGATTGTACGGGTGAGGGAGGTCAATCCGTTTGGATTTAACTGGAATATTGATAATTATTCTCCCCCTAGCGTTGGCTCGGAACGATTGGGTATGGGGTTCCGTTATCTGAATTTAACTGGTTTTGGGGATATCCTGACTGGCTCCTATCGTTTTACGACCACGGGGGGAGCAGATATTTTTGATTTTACCTATCAGATGCCTGTTAACCCGATGGAAGGGGCTTTTTTACTGAGAGTGGCTCCAAATCGCAATGAAATTACCCAGTCGCCATTTGATGAGTTGGGAATTCAAGGTGAGACGGAATTGTATGAAATTGGGTTTCGTCAACCGTTGGTGCGGACTCCTCGCGAAGAGTTTGCCTTGTCGCTGAGGTTTGCATTTCAGGAGGGTCAGACGTTTGTTTTCGACGAATTGCCGACTCCCTTTGGCATTGGACCCGATGAGGATGGTGTTTCTCGTACCAGTGTGTTTAAGTTGGGTCAGGATTATATCCATCGGGATATCCAGGGAGCTTGGTCTTTGCGATCGCAGTTTAGTTTGGGTACGGGGTTATTTGATGCGACGACGAATCCGGGTTCTATTCCCGATGGGCAGTTTTTCAGTTGGTTGGGTCAAGTACAACGGGTACAGCAGTTGAGTGAGAACAATTTTTTGATTATTCAAGGGGATGTCCAGTTAACGCCGGACAGTTTGCTACCATCCCAGCAGTTTGTGATTGGTGGGGGTCAGTCCCTGCGGGGCTATCGCCAAAATGCGCGGACGGGGGATAATGGATTTCGCCTCTCGATTGAAAACCGAATTACAATCGAGCGCGATGCAGCAGGAGAACCGGAGATTCAAATTGCGCCGTTTTTGGATTTGGGAATGGTTTGGAATGTGGAGGATGATCTCAGGGATTCATCTGACCAGAAGTTTTTGGGCGGGGTTGGCTTGGGGTTATTATGGGAAGGATTTTTAGACATTGATGAGCTGAGTTTGCGCCTTGATTATGCACTACCGTTGATTGAGCTAGATGACCGGGGTGAAAATGCCCAGGATGAGGGTTTTTATTTTAATATTAATTATCAGCCGAAATGGTGAGGGAAAGCAATAGTTTGTAGTGAGAACTTTAGTTCTCTAACGCATGGCTGGAGAGGGCTAAAGCCCTCACTACGAACAATTGTTATAAAAATAAATATATTTCCGGCGCAATCTGGGGTAAAATTTCTGGCAAACAAATTAGTGAACCGATGAGAGAGATTCAGGGCGACCTAATCAGAGTTATCGGTTGGTGGGCATAATTTTCGGATCGCCCCTATTCCCGTTCCCAATTTTTGCATTTACCTGGAGGACATGATGCTGTCATTTCTGAAACGAGTCACTCAGTTGTTAATGTTGTTGATTGTCATGAGTGTCTTTGGTGTTGGGAAAGTGAGGGCGCAATCGATTACTCCGGCGCAGGATGGCACGGGAACCAATGTGACGACGAATGGGAATCGGCATGACATTGATGGGGGTAGTTTGTCGGGGGATGGGGCAAATTTATTCCATAGTTTTGAGCAGTTTGGCTTGAGTGAAGGGGAAATTGCTAATTTTTCATCGAATCCGAATCTTGTGAATATTTTGGGGCGGATTCGTGGGGGAGATCCGTCAATGATTAATGGTTTGATTCAGGTGACGGGAGGGGATTCTCATCTATTTTTGATGAATCCGGCGGGGTTTGTCTTTGGTGATTCGGCGGCGTTGAATGTGCCGGGAAATTTTACGGTGACGACGGCGAATGGGATTCAGTTTGGTTCGGGTTGGTTTAATGCGACGGGGGCGAATGATTATCAGGGGTTGGTGGGTAATCCAACTGGGTTTGGGTTTACCATGGCGCAACCAGGTGCCATTGTCAATGAGGGGAATTTGGCAGTGGGTGCAGGGCGGGATTTGAGTCTGGTTGGGGGTGCGGTGGTGAATACCGGGGAGTTGGAAGCGCCAGGGGGAGGCGTGGTTGTCTCGGCGGTTCCGGGTGAGAATTTGGTGCGGTTGAGTATTCCGGGGAATGTGTTGAGTTTGGAAGTGGAACCCTTGGGGGAGAGTCAGCCAAATGGGTGGAATTTACCGATTACGGCGTTACCGGATTTGCTGACAGTGGGGGCTTCTGGAGTACAGGGGAATTCCGATGGTACGGTGCAGGTGGCTGGAGTGCAGGTTCCAGGGGATGCGGGGACAGCGATTGTATCGGGTGAGGTGGATGTGTCGGGGGAGATGGGGGGTAATGTTGGGGTTTTTGCGGAGAAAGTGGCGGTTGTGGGGGCTGAGATTGATGCTTCCGGGGTAAAGGGTGGGGGTAAGGTGTGGATTGGGGGGGATTATAAAGGTGAGGGAACTGTGCCGAATGCCCAGCGGACTTTGGTTGATGGGAGTTCGGTGATTAATGCCGATGCGGGGGTGAATGGGGATGGGGGAGAGGTGATTGTTTGGGCGGATGAGGCGACGGGGTTTGATGGGAGTATTAGTGCGCGTGGGGGGAGTGATTCTGGGAATGGGGGGTTTGCTGAGGTTTCGGGTAGAAACTTTTTAGATTTTCAGGGAAATGTCGATACCCAAGCACCAAAAGGTCAAAGCGGTTCTCTGTTGCTTGACCCAACAAATATAAATGTTGTCTCAGGTGCTGGGAACACTTCAGACACAACTATTTTCTTTGGCGATCCGCCTACTGATGCTCAGGTGTCAGCAAGTTCTATAAGTAATGCAACATCCAATGTTATCTTGCAAGCTACAAATGATATTAGTTTTCAGGCTCCGATTAATATTACTACTCCTGATGTCGGGTTAACTGCCGAAGCAAACAACAATATCAGAGTTTTGTCCAGTATTACTACCAATGGGGGTAATTTTACTCTCAAGGGGGACAGCGATAACAGCGGCGAAGGTCTAATCACAACTTTTTCTGGTACGTCAATATCGACAGGAGGCGGGAATATCCGTATAACTGGAAGTAGCGGTGATAATCAAGAAGGCATCTTACTCGACAGTTCTATTAACTCAGGAAGCGGAACTATTGCCTTGACTGGAACTAGCAAGGGTACTGGAGAATTTAGCAGAGGCATTACCATTGGTCCGAACGGCAATCTCATTTCAAATGGAGGGATGATTGTCCTTACCGGAACCGGTAATGAGGGTACAGGAATTATTCTCTTCGGACTGATTGATTCCGGAGGAGGAAATATCAGCGTTACTGGAACTACCAGCGGAGTCAATACTGATCCTAACGAGAACATTCGTCCGCGAGGTATTAGTATCAACAGCGCAGCCACTTTTATTTCAAATGGCGGGAATATCATATTTAATGGGAGTAATAGTAATGGTCCAGGCATTTCTACCTTTAGTCTAATCAACTCAGAGGGCGGAAATATCACTTTTACCGGAACCAGTACGGGGACTGATGAGTTTGGAAGAGGCTTAAGTATTAATAGCGATATCCTTTCAGAGGGTGGGGATATCACCTTCACTGGAACTGGCAATAATGGTTTAGGCATTTTCATTGATAACAATACCTTAAACTCAGGGGGAGGTGAGATCCGCTTCACTGGAACTAGCACTGGAATGGGTCAGTTTAGCACAGGTATCGGTCCTAATCCCGGAGGCAATATCCTTTCAGAGGGCGGAAATATCACTTTCATTGGGATTGGAAGAGATGAGCCAGGTATCGAACTCCAAAGTTCGCTAAACTCAGGGGGAGGAAATATCAATCTTACTGGGAGTAATGCTAACAGTGATCCCCTCACCTTTTCAGCCGGAAGCACTGTAGAGGTTAACGCCAACATCACCACAGCCGGGGGAGATATCAATATTACTAGCGGTGGAATAATTGATACCACTGGCGGCACTCTCAATTCTGGTTCTAGCGGTAATGGGGGTGCGATTAATCTCACCGCGCCTAACGGCAATATTAATACAGGCGACTTATTTTCTTTCTCACAGCTTTCTGGGAACACTACAGCCGGTAACGGTGGCGGAATCACCCTGAATGCTGGCGGTGATATCAATAGTGATGTTCTCAATTCCAGTTCTACTCGGGTTATCGGTGATGGGAATACCGGAAATGGGGGAACCATTTCCCTGGAAGCTGGAGGCAACATTCAAGTCACTGAAGTCGATACTCGTTCCCAGATTATCGCCAGTAGCCAAGTGACTAATCGCACCGCCGGAAATGGCGGGGACATTACCCTGGAAGCGGGTAATGATATTACAGTTATCGATCGCTTACTCTCTTTTTCCCGTATTGGCATCACCGATGGTGATGGTACCGCCGGAAATGGCGGCGCAATTAGCCTCACAGCCGGAGGAAATATCAATATTCCTGGTGCAGATTTCGGTGGTACATCTCAGCCAATCTATTCTGAATCGCGGGTAAGTGGGAATGGCACAGCCGGAAATGGTGGAGCAATTACACTGACGGCTGAAGGGGGAATCACGATTAATGGTGTCCCTGGGGATATTCTTGGCGCTAATGCCATACGTGCGGGTTCTGTGGTTGGCGGTGATGGTATAGCCAGCAATGGCGGTGCGATTAAATTTGAAACCCAAAGCGGCGATATTAATATAGATGTACTCGAAGGCGCGATCGAATCAGCTGCGGTTGTTGTCGGTGAGGGGACAGCCGGGGATGGGGGTACAATTACCTTTGATTCCGGAGGCAATATCAACGTAGCGAACCCCGTTATCTCAGGTACAGGGGTAGGCACGGGTACAGCAGGAGATGCAGGGGCAATCACATTTAACGCCTCTGGCGATATTATCACTGGTGTCGATACCAATATCAGCGGCGTTACCTTATATGGCGTTGATGCTCGTGCATTGAGTGGGGGTTCAGGGGGTGCAATTAGCATCACCAGTCAGAATGGTTCAGTTGATACTAGCGCCGGAACCGTAAATAGTAGTTCTGTTGCTGGTACGGGAGGTGAGATATCTCTCTCGGCTGCTAACGATAGTGCGATCGCAACCATTGCGACGACGAACAATAATGTGAATGTGGATGCTCCTCTTAATCTGACTAATGATACATCCATTGATATTGACGGTACGGGAGGCAATGTTAACTTTAACGATACAGTCGATGGCAACCAGAATCTAACGGTTAATTCCGGTAGCGGTGATAGTAATTTCAACGCCCCAGTGGGTAACAGCCAACCTCTAGGAAATCTCCAAGTCAACTCGACTGGAACTACCCGGTTCAACGATACGGTTCAATCCGCTAGTCTAAGGACAGATACAGGGGGAGAAACTCAAATTAACGGCGATGTTACCACCACGGAAACCAACGGGCAAAACTATGGTGATAATGTCCGAATTGACGACAACCTTACCCTCAATAGCAACAATAATCCCATCACCTTTAATGGGACTCTCAACAGTCAAACTGGGGAAAACAATGATCTAACCGTTAATGCCGGAACGGAGAATATTACTGTCAACTCCCCAGTAGGTAACACCCAACCCCTAGGAAATCTCGAATTCAATACAACCGGGAACACTCAGATAAACTCAACTGTCCAATCCACTAGCCTGACGACAGATACAGGTGGAGAAACTCAAATTAACGGTAACGTCACCACCACGGGACTCAACGGACAAAACTACAATGATAACGTCCGAATTGACAATAACCTGACCCTGGATAGCAACAACAATCCCATCACCGTTGAGGGAACAATTAACAGCCAATCCGGTGAAACCAATAGCCTCACCATTAACTCCGGTAACAGCAATACCAGCTTCAACGCAGACGTAGGAAATACCAGTTCTCTCGGTGACGTTAACATTAACAGTACCAACGACATTAACACCCAAAACCTGACCGCTAACACCATTAATCTCACCTCAGAAAATAACGTCAACACCGGGAACCTGAATACCAGTTCTACCACCGAAAATGGTGGAGACATTTCTCTAGAAGGGACAAACGTTACCACCGGAAACCTGGATAGTTCCGGTATCAACGGTGGGAATATATCCATCGAAGCCACCACCAGCATTGAAACAGGCACAATTAATTCCAGCGGCGCATCTGGCAATGGCGGTGATGTTACCCTTGACCCAGAAAATGATGTTGAAGTCAGCTCAATTAACGCTCAAGGTGGTGAAAATGGAGTCGGTGGAGACGTAGATATTACCACCGAGCAAAATTTACGTGTCACCGGAACATTTACCGACCAAAATGGTACTAACGCTAGTATTTCTACCGCAGGGGGAGAAGACGGTGGTTCCGTTACAATTCGTCACGGGGGAGGTTCACAAAATACACCATTTGTGGTAGGAGATGCCACGACAAATGGCACAGCAGCGGCGATTACCACTGGGACGGATAATACAATTGCACCCGTTCAATCCTTTCCTGGTTCTTATACTCAAGGAACGCCGCCAAATGATATTCAGATTATTACTGAAGATCAACCAATCTCAGAACCACCACCACAGGAAACCTCACCCAATCCACTGAATCCTCTTGCAGAACAACAATCGGTTGAAACTATTGAGAATATTCAGAATGAACTGAGGAAAATTGAGGAAGCGACTGGAGCAAAACCAGCGATTATTTATGTATCATTTGTGCCTAAAGAACTCAGCAATGAGATACGGGAAGAACAACTGGGACTAAACCAAGAAGCTGAGTACCAAGATAAACTGGAATCCCAAGTATCCTCAGATATTCTTTTTAAACAACCAGATGATGATGACATCTTAGAGTTAATTTTAGTGACAAGTGATGGTAAACCAATTCGCAAGGTAGTTTCCGGAACAAGGGGGGATGAAGTACAGGAAAAAGCTAAAGATTTTTATGATGAAGTCAAAGGTGCGCCTCCTCCTATAAATGATGTTCCTAATAGAGATTCAAAGCTATTTGAGCTTGCTCATCAGTTCTACGATTGGCTAATTACTCCTCTAGAGAATGATTTGTCAGAGAAAAAAGTCACAAATTTGGTGTTTGTGATGGATATCAACTTGCGCCAGTTGCCTCTGGCAGCTCTCTGCCGAGAACAACAAAACTGTAAAGAAACTTATATTGTGGAGAAATACAGTGTTGGTCTTATGCCCAGTATGAGTCTCACCGATACTCGGTACGTTGATATCAGAGAAACACAAGTTATCGCTAGGGGAGCAAAAGAGTTTGATGATAATAATCAGAGAAGTTTGTTAACTGTTCCTGAACAAATACAACAGATCGAAAAAATATGGAAAAATGGAGGAGATTTTTCTCAGAACGATGAAGATTTGACTAAAGATAATCTTCAATTGAAGCGTTCACGGATACCTTTTGGCATCCTCCATCTAGGCACTCATGCAGAATTTAATGTTGATTCCCCCGATAACTCGTACATTCAGTTTTCTGGATCTGAACGCTTAAGATTGAATGAAATTAGACAACTAGGTTTTAATAAACCTTCTTTAGAGTTGTTAGTTTTGAGTGCTTGTAAGACAGCTTTAGGGACTGAAGAGAGAGAGTTGGGTTTTGCTGGATTTGCCCATTTAGCTGGAGTCAAATCAGTTTTGGCAAGTTTATGGGAAACTAACGAAGTTGCAAATTTAGCATTGAGTACAAAATTTTACAGACAGTTGTCAGATCCAAAAGTTATCAAAGCAGAAGCTTTGAGGCAAGCGCAACTCGCAATGATACACAACCAAGTATCTGTAGAAAATGCTCAGTTATCCTTTGCTCCCGAACTAGGAGAAAATATACAAAACATACAGCTACCCGACGAATTAGGAAACATAAAGGCTCTTGAGTTATCGCATCCCTACTACTGGGCAGGTTGGACAGTAGTTGGAAATCCTTGGTAGCTGTATGGATGGTAAAGTATACAGGAATAAACATTCACGCCTATATAGACCTTACGTTGGGTCTTTTCTTATCACTACTTACACTCCTCATTAACGTATTCTTGCAGTGTGCGCTTCCACTCTGACGATGAATTTTGGACTGAAAAAGTTTCCCGAATGACATCTAACCAAAGATCCTCTTCTGCAAATATTTCAGCTCTTGCCAAAGCCATTTCTTCAGTATTCATCATACTGGTTTGATTGACTAACTCAGCTAACTTAGCTTCAATACGACGACGCTTTTCATGGTCAGACCCTAAAACAAAAAACCTAATTTCCTTTTCCTTCGTGATCCTTTGTTCATTATCAATCGTTTCGTATGTCATTACACAAGTGTATTCTTGTCCAGGTTCAAGTGCTGAACCACCATAAATAATGCTTTGTTGATTCTGCTCCTCTGGAGTTAAAATATGAGGAGACCAAACAATATCGGGTTCGCCAGCACGGTGGCTCACTTCAATTTGTGTGACGGTTCCTTGCCAAACAAATAAAGGGCGATCACTCCAGGTAACGAGGAAGTTTGGATTAGAAGGATTTGGCGCAATCGCACAAAACTCACCTTGTGTAGATCCTGCTGTTGGTTGCCGGCGAAATAAATCCCTTAATCTTTCAATTACAGATTTATATTTTTCAGCCTTACTTTTGTCAATCATTAGCCAAGAGCTACCGGAAAAACTCAAGGCACTAAGCATTATTAAAAACTGTCTCCTGAGCAATTTACGCATGACGATTCCTCCTGAAAATTGGTAGAATATAAACTAAAAAAACTAGAGATGGAAAAAACAACGGAATTGACACCAAAGCGGAAATGTAAATCTGTAATCCAATAATTTCATAGAAAGGTGTTGTCCAAACCAACATGACTAAGCTGCGCTGACGTTGCTTACGTTCCTGTTTGAGCAGCATCAGAGCCATCCCTTTCCCCAAAAGTGCTGCCAAAAGAATCATCCAAAAATTGGGAATCCATATTACTCGATGCTGTGATAGGAGCTGGTAAACCATATAAGCATGAGCTTCACCTGCGGTAAAAACATCAGGGCAATTAACCTTTTTTTCCTGTGGCTGATTCTGGAAATAACACCAATATCCAATTGCTAGAGGAACAGAATACCTATCTTGAGCTTCTTCATACCCTCCAGACGTGATAATGGCAACTTGTTTTTCGATCCGCTTTTGGAGTTCTGAATTAGGATCGGGTAAACCAGAACCGATAAACTCCTTAGCCGATTCTCGCTCGTAAACTTGTTGGGGTGGGATAGAAAAATCAATGATTGAATGCAGTCCAAAAGGAGCAAAAGCTCGTTCAAGGGACGCGATCGCGCTATCCTGATTCCTCTCATGGTTCAAAAATTTACTGACTCTCTCCTGAAAGCTATTTAACTTTTGGGCATCAGTTGAACTTTTGAGTATCTCTTGCGGTTGAGGTAAATCGGCTAAAGAGTGGTTTTGATTTAAGAGATAAGACAACGCTAACGAGTAGGCAAAAGGACATGATTTAGCACAAGTGGGATCTTTCGGTAACATAACATCCCAGGATAAAAGGGCTGTATCGCCTTGAAAACTCCATTCGGATTTAGCAATAGTCGGCACAACATCTTTTTTCTTCGCTTCATCGACGGCAAACACAAACCAAATATCTTTTGTTTCAATAGCCATTTTGATAGAACTAGCCAAGTCTTGTTCGTTAGGTTCCTGAGTATGCAGACCATAATTAATTCCAATTGTTTTAATGTTTAATTGTGAAAGCCGATTTATCAATTGAGCTAGATAGCGCCGATCCATCGGCATGATTTTAAAGTCTTTGAGGGTAGTTATAGCTTCATTAATTGACTCCTGATCAATGGCAATTAATCGAACAGGGGGTGTACCCTGTGGTAACTGGTTGGTTAAATCTCGATAAACAGCCTGAGATAATTGGCGAACATCCAACAACAAGTCTTGTACTGGAACCAAAAAACTGAGAACCAAAGCCGCCGATAACGCGATCGCCTCCCGCTTCGTCGGTTTCCAAGTGCGCCAAAACCGCTTCAACCCCAAGGGTTCAATCTGAAACAAATCCGCTTGGAGAGATGGGTGACGAAACAGTGATGGAATTAAATACGCCGATGGATAAGCATACTTCTCTGTCTCAAAATACTCACAAGTTTCCCAAATAGCCGTTTGAATATCCTTATACTCTGCCAAACCTTGACACAACTTATGCAGAAATTGATGGGCTGCGGTATCGTGGATTTTTTCCCGCATCACCACCACCTGACTTAATCCCAACCGAATCAGGGATTCAGCGATACAGATTCCATTGCAAGAATTGAAAATCGCCACCCGCAATCCGCGATTTTTCGCTTCCGTAAGTTGATCTTCAATCTCACTAATCGATAGCGTCACACCGGGAGCTAATTCTAGCTTGCCACCTGTTAGTGCTGTTTCATTACTATGTCCCGCAAAAATCAGCGCATCCCAACCTCGATCATCCAACAAGCGTTCAATAAAGTCTTTTTTTATATCCTCTGACTCCAATTTAACCTCATCAACCGTTGCCACTTTCTTCAGCAACCGCACTGCTTGCTTGTCTTTATTGAGATCCAGTTCCGTTGCATCTGCCAAAATTGCCAAAATTCGAGGCTTTCCCCGCTGAGGAATAGTCCCTGCTTCAATGACTTTATTCCCCGCATTAATAGCCGTGCGTGAAATATGAACCAAATCTTTAGGCGCAATTTCCCACATTTCCCAAGGGAGTCTAGCTAAATCTGGGGAATCACAAGCAATTAATAAATCCACGCAGTTATTGTTCCCCTTCCATAGCTTTTTATCCGATAGTTTGTTAAATGTTACACTTTGAATTTCGTCACGAATTGGCAACAATTCCACACTACCTAGCCACTGATAAAAATTTTCAAGTAAAGCAGCTTTGGCTTCCTCCGATCTATTTTTCCAATCCACTTGTTTAGGAGTAAAAGAGAAATCATCTTGAATTTCTGCCCTCAACGGTACTCCATAGGAGCGTTCATAAGACGCTCTCCAGTTTCGATATAAGTCATCCAACTCTCCGGGATATTTGAGTTTAGCCAAAATAGGCGGTCGTTCTCCGCAGGTGAGTTGGAAGCTGCAATCTTGACCGATACGCAAAACATTGAGTTGGAAAACAGTGCAGAGGTTCATAGAGGTTAGCCGTTGTCGATCGGTTGTGCGCTGATTTGCCAGAGATGAATCATAAGATATTGTGGTGGATAAAACATCACTTTCTCTTAGGTTAATGAGTGGTAATGGTGCGTTACGCTACGCTAACACACCCTACAGATAGAGACTATGCCTAAGTTCTCACCCAGGACGATTTAGCAACCGAAATGCTTCTAAATCCAGGCATTTTTTTCTGGATAGTACCAGAAACTTGATCTGGATTGAAAGCAAACGACTCTAAAGCAAACTCCTCTCCCTGTAGCTCAATTGTCGCAGTAAACTGTTCGGTCACGTTTGCGATTAACCGCACCATCAGATAATAATCATCCCTTTCCAGTGTTTTGTCGTACAAAACACTATTGATATCCTTAACTTGTAACCGGATGCCTTGGGGTAAAAAACCACCGGACGGCATACCCAAAATTAAGAGTAATGACCACTGCGGAGTTGACTCACTCGACGTAGGCGGTAACGCCCAAATTCCCGCCAAAACTTCTAAAGATGTTTCTCCTAGAGAGATTGTTCGACAACTACCAGAAGCTTGCGACGGGATATTAATACCCCGATCCATCAATTGTGCGATCGCTGTATCAAAAGATTCAATAGAACGGAAACCCGTTGCTGTAGCAGGTATTAGGGGTGCAGGCAATCCCCATCCTAGACTGTGAGTCAAATCATCAATTTCATCTCGCAACCACAAACCAAGATTGATAACGTGATCAGACAAAGATGTCGGCAATGCTGGAATAACATCGTCAGTTAAAGACTTTTTTTCAGGTAGCGGAATAGCACTTGGTTCTAAGTAACGTGAATAGAACAACAAATGATTCATCTCAGACTCAAACAAAGACAGCGGAATCTGATAATATTCATCACCGCCAACCTGCAACTTAACCGAATCTCGGTAATCAATCAGCTTGTCATAGCGCAATAAACCACTCAAAACCACCTGTTCCTGCTCTTCCAAAACCTCCATCACTACATAAAAATGACCCGTCAATTCCGGTAAATCCACCGCCCGATTTGGCACCAACACATTATCAGTCAACTCCTCAGTCACAATCAAACAAACCTGAAACTCACCCACCTTCACCTTACAAACAGCATCAATCCCATTATCCCGTTGAAACAGTGAACAATTCTCTCGATTGACAGATAAATTAGCATCCCGTTGATTAACCCATCGTTCAAAACCAATCAGTGCCAAACCATTCAAATAGGATTGCCATTGCTGCGCCTCACCCGTGACTGGGTTACTAATCCGTGCAGCTTCCTCAAAATCCTCTGGTTCCAGCCAAATCGATTCAGGTAACCATTGAGCCAACTTAGTTTTATCTTGTGAGTAACTCATCATCACTGTTCTCCTGTGGTAAACTCATTATCATTTAACTTGTATTCCTACACACCATCAGCAACACCCTCGATTTGCTTTCTTTAACTCACATCAGCTTAAACTCTTTAAATAACGACACAGATATTCAGCATACTGGCTGGAACGGTTCCTTGTCCCTGATCTGAGTTCCGCAATCGCCTGATTAAATAGTTCATCGTCCACAAAAACCTCCACTTGTTCCATCAAATTACTTAAATAATCTGGCTTCTGGGAAACTCCAATTAAACCGAATTCCTTCGCTCGTTCTAAAATTCTCTCCAGCAATGTATTCACGGTTAGGAATCGCACTTGCTTTAATAGTTCTTTCGGCTGTAAAATCCGAGTAACCTGAGTCTGATTCGTCATCTCCAACATCTCAGCAATTTGACGTTGAGACATACTCTGACAGTAGAATAGTCTCAATCCTGGAATCAGCTGTGACGCAAACACCGCGTACCTTCTACGGTTCTGTAAATCAACCATGCGATCGCGAATCCCCTGTTCAATTGCCCATGTAAACACATCTATCAATTGCTCACGGCAAAACTCTAACCATTCATTTTCCTCGGCTTCCTCCGAGTCAACATTAGCATTCGGATCAGGTGGATCAATCTCTCCCGTATCTGGATCAGTTTTATCCAAAGGTTGTAGATAGTAAGGATAACCCCGCTGCTGCCAAATTCTCTCCTGACGCACCAATTCTGCCACCCGTCTTAATTCCCGCATCAATTCAGATGGAGAATTAATTATCACCCCGCTTGCTTGTAAAATAGCCAGCATTTCGTTTAATTGAGCGGTGGAAGGCTCTAAACATCTTCCCGTTTGTCTTTGCTGGCGTCTGTCGCGACGGTAGACACGATGAAAAGCGTCTAATAAAAGGTGATTTAGTCCATCTAAACGTTCTGGTTTAGCCTTATTCAACAGCGCCCAATCACTGACCAGACATAACCCATATTCCCGCAACAAAAAATTTTGTAACTCTGAATTCTGTTTAATTAGAGAATACGTCCAATTTCTGAGACTCTGGGAAGTTAAACTCCGCTGAAACGTTCGCAAAACCTCAACGGCAAAAAAGTTGTAAGAACTGTGTTGAGGTTGACCATTTCCATCCAGAACCTGTTGACTTGTCCCCTCATCGTTCAAAACAATCAAAGATTGTCCATCATCATTCAGCACCAGCGGCAGTATATCGGCTACATGAAAATCATACTTCAACCCGAAATTGCTCACCAACCGTCTCACTGCACCCAGAATATCGTAAGAGACAAAACATCTCAAACACAGCCCCGCGATCGCACGCTGGTAAATATCTATTTGATGTTCCTGGTTTTTGAATTGTGATAATAATAAATTCTGCACCAATTGATTCTGCTCTTTCGATAACACAGTGACATCAGAAAATTGCGGAAACTGTTGCTGAAAATACTCCCTAGCCGCTGTAATTACCAAACCCTGATTACAACCCTGATTAAAGGAATTAATTCTCCGTATCGTCCAATATCTCGATTGTTCTACCATTGTTCATGCTCTCACCCACTTATTGACTATTCGTTTTTCCCTTCATACCTTGTCTAGAATACAATTTAACTTCCCACTCTTATAAAGAGAGTAATAACATGGAATCAAACATCCAATCAAGGCAGGGAGCGGTATAATGCACTGTTCCCCTTTGGCTTAGTGACAGGAGTGCTGAGTATGTTCCCCGGCTTTTTTCCTGCTATTGGTAAGTAAGAGTCCGGGTTTTGGACTTATGCAGTTGAGAAAAATCTCTACCAGCTCTGGCTCTTACCTCTTGCCTTTTGCCTCCCCTCACCTCACCATCACACTGATTCAGTAGCAACACTGATAATGCTACTGACTTTAGAGTTTGTAGTAAGCGCTTCAGCGCTTATGGCACGCTTCGTGCCTACTACGAACCCAGCTTAAGTCAGCGACATTCGACCTAGGCTAAGTTCGTCGTTACGGTTTAACGGCTTTACAGCTCGACATTTACAACTGCATCAGTCACTTCGAGTCATCCCTATCAAAACATAGAAGAGCGATATGCCACACGATAAATCAGAAGCAATGCTCTTTACAATCACCTAATTTTTTCTTGATTGTATGACAACGCTTGAGACTTGAACAACCCTTGTCTTGCCATGAACGTGAAGGTTAAAGCCAATGAATGTGCAATGGAAAAAGCTAGTAGCCAAAACCGTCCTGTGGTTAGCGGCTGAAATTTTGCTCAACTCCTTAAACCTGGACACTATTGCTGACTATAGCGAGTTTGTTTTTGAATGCAATATTACTGTATCAGTCCAATTGCACTACGCCTATTAAAGGTTAAGAAGGAAAATACATAACGTTAACCTTCAACTCAAAGACTCAAGAGAAATTAAGTGACCTGAAATCAAAACTGCATAAGTCAACTTCAGTCACACCTACAAAAGTCACAGAAGCGAAGCTAAAAACTTCTCCTGACATCTGTAAACTACTGCATAAATAGCAGAAAGTCAACTGTTGTAGTTATTACCATTTAAGGAGTATCACCATGCGATTCCAACTATTTAGTGGAGTTATGGCAGCAACTGTCATCGTCAATTCTGTTCTTCCTGCCTATGCCAATCCAACCGATTCTTGGATTAACCACAGTGCTATCACCAAAGACCCCCGCGCCCTTTGCGATGATGTTGTTGGTCAAAAGATTGAAGCTAATATTGAAGAGAAAACTCAGAACAATATAGAGTCTTCAAGTCATTCTAGCAACCAGTCCTCCAACCAAGCGAATAGTCGTCAAACTCAAAAGGGTGGTCAAGGTAGCCTTAGCTTTGGTTCATTCCGTATTGGAGGAGGAGGAGCAAGCATCAGCAATACAAATAACCAAGTCGTTGATGCCTCCAGTAAGACTCATAAATCTACTGTAGATAATAGTTCTCTCATCTCTTATGACAAAACAAGAGTGACTAATGAATTAGTTGGCACGAATTGCCAAGCTTTTATTGAGGGAGCTGCTCTTGTAGATGTTACTCGCATCCAATCAGAAACTCAGCGCCATGCCATTGATAATTCTGCAAAGATGAATCTCTTAAACGTAATATTTGGGACTAGCAATTCCCAAGCTTATCCTGACCCTGGTACTCTTCCCTATAACCCTTACATGATTCAGCCAGGTCAGTAATTTTGCAATTCCTGCATTTTTCAATGGACTTGTAAGGTTTAACCTCTGGGTTAGAGAACTTATTCGCTAGCATCTCTAACCCAGATCAACTCCAACTCTAAAAGATTAATTGTCAAGCTTTTCAATGGGTGAAAAATCGTGAAAAAATCTAATTTGTTAGGTCTTGGGCTAAGTTTTTCTGTTGTTGTTTCTACAACTCTACCTGCATTAGCTCAGTATTCTGTTCCCAGTCATCCACAGGTGAGGAATCAGGGCATGACACAACCCCAGCCAGCAATGGCAATTGTTGTCAGCTTTCCCGAACCCGTTGTTTTTGATATAGGTCAAAATCAAACAGTATCTATCACTCTATATCTAGCTCAACCCCTTCAGAATAGTGCTGGGAATGTAATAGTTCCTGCTAATTCTCCAGTTGAAGCTTATCTGGTTCCCCACGAAAGTGGTGCATTTATTGTCGCTCGATCTCTGGTTGTGAACGGTCAACTTATTCCAATTCAAGCAAATAGCAATTTCTTGGAAGGGAAAACAGTCACTGTGAGAAGCGGAACTGACAAAGCTCAAGTATGGGGATCTACGTTCGCTCGTATCGCCCATGGAGTCGTAGCACCTCTGAGTGATGGCAATCTTAATGAAGTCTACAAATATGCTGCTATTGCCGATGGAGTTGCTCATTTAGCGGGAGCATTTTCTACAGAGAAAGCACGAGTGGTAGAAATTCCTCAAGGAACAACGTATATACTAAGATTACAAACGACTCCTTCATCCTCCACAACTGCTTCTCCCCAAGTTGAAGATCAACCCATTCCAGGTAACATTTTCAATTGAGGTCAAAACTCTCAATTAATGACTCATGACTAATTTCTCAATTTCTCAATAAAATACCAAGTTTTGACTAAATTTCCTTGCATCAGGGCAGCAACACCAGAAAGGGCTTGGAGTTCAGATAGATTCGGGTTGAGAGTTAGGGCAGGTTTAAGGGCATTTTGAGCATCTCTACCTCGCCATTCATATAAATAAACGAAGGCAAGATAAGCATGAGCATAAGGATTTTGGGGATCAAGCTGGACAACCCGTTTTAACGCTGCGATCGCACCCTGGGAATCTACTTGTAAAACTCTAGATAAAGCTAGAGCATACGCCAAATCTAACCGTTGCGGTTCCAACTTTAACCGATGAGTTAACGCCAAGTCTGCCTGCACGAGGTAATCCTGAATTGGATCATACTGATTAATTCGACCCGTTTGTTCAAAGATAGCTTCCAGGGAATCAGAACCATTTGGTAAAGTCGCTGCTAATGTCCGAAATTGGGTAATTAGGTCTAATTCCGGTGCAGGTGTTGTAGACGCTTTTGGGTCAATTTTTATTTGAACGGCTGGTACTGATATCGGATAGGTTTCCCCCGTCTCTCGATTCAAATAGGTGGCTTTTAATATATACGCTCCCGCTGGAATATCTGCCGGAGGTAACATCGCCATCTGTTCAATAACCTGGTATTTGGGTGATGGATTGGTGATGGTTGATAGTTGACGGTTGTTTGTGGACTTCGGAAACAAGTTTCCCATGGCAATACCATGATCATGTAGCCATTGATATTGATATCCTGCTTCCAGCGAATGCCAGGTTAATAAAACAATTCCCGATTGTAACGGTTGCCAATCCCCTGTCCATTCATAGGTAACAGGTGTAGGGAAACCAGGGGGGGCTGTCTCTGGGACAATCACCCGATTTAATTGAATTTTATTTAATCCTTCGACTACGCTTAAGGGCAGGTTGTTGAATAAGGGCGGGTTTTGTTGTTCATTCATTGGTGAAGAGGGCGGGTTTTGTTGAACATTTATTGGTGGGTATCTGAAGTTAGTTCCTAAACCCGCCCCTACAATTGGGTCTAACTCTGTCCCGATAATTGACTGTTTTCTGTTAACTTTTTCTACCTGGAAAAATGGCTGATGTCGATGATAGAGCTTGAGCAGACTTCCATCAGGTAAATCCCAAGTTTTCTGGAGTTGGAACTCGCCCCCTTTTTCAACCTTCTCAACTATAGCCGCTTGCGCCTCAGGAACAGAACCTTGCTCCCCTGTTTTCGTCACAAACCAAGAGAGCGATCGCGCATCCTGTTCAACTTGCTTTTCTCGTACTCCCACCTGACGCCCATACACCTGAAAATCTCGCAACGCCCCATAATAATTTAAGTTGTGTTGATTAATTTCAGGGGTTGATGGTAATACGCCTAACGTTGTCTGTAAATTCGGAGAAGTTTGGATAATTTCATCAATCACTTGATCCAGGGGAATAGGTTGTCCAAAATAAGGAAAATGTTGAACACGCGGCGCAAGAACTTGAGTTAAAAAACCACCGCCCAAAGGAAACAAATTCAGCACCATTAACACAGACGCTAACCCCACCGTACCCCAGCGAACAGACTTACCCCAACCCCCTTGCCATAGAACCAAACCCGATGCTAAAACTAACGAAAATACAGACAACAATGGCAAAATATACCGAGCATCCTTATTCACATTCAGAGAACATAGTAAATACCCCCCGACCAAAAACACAGCCAGCCAACCGCAAGAAAAATCCCACCGTAACGCACCCAACCCATATCCTTTCTGAAACCCTCTGCGCCCCTCTGCGTTAACCTCTGCGCCCCTCTGCGTTGAAAAAACATCCTCCCTTTCCCTACCCCAAACTCTCTCTTTTTTGCGCCAATAAAGAATCAAACCCACAATCGGCACAAGCAACAGAACCCACGACACCAAAAAAGGTAAAATCTTCCCATAATAAAGCCAAGCCTCCAAAGTGTTCAGCGCCGGATCACCCTCTGCGATCGCGGAATCTAACGTGGCTCGTTTCCCAGAGGTTAAAATGAGTAGCCAGTTGGTGCGATACCAGGGATAAAATACCAACACAGACACCAACAATCCCGCGATTAATTGAACCAAGCGTCCCCAATATCGCCGTCGAATAGTCCCCACAATCACCCAGACAATCGGGATAAATAGAAAGAATAGCGCCGTTTGCTTAACCATGAGCGCTAATCCCAGGGATAAGCCAAAGATTATTGCCCAGAGTAGAGATTGAAGCGATCGGCTGCCGATCAATTTTGTAGGTTGGGTTGAGATACGAAACCCAACGCCATCGTTATTGTGAACATTATCATGTCCGCCTAAACAGTCATCATTTCCTTTTCCCTTGTCTCCATCAAATTTAACTGATGATATTAAACCTTGATTTCGCCAAACTGTGAGACAGAAGAAACTGAATGTAACAACAGCCGTCAGGGGATAATCCAGCAGGAATTCTAAACGATAGCGATAGAGTCCCGGTAAAAGCACCGTTAATCCAGCCGCCCATAATCCAACCCGACGGTTGAAAAGTTGGACACCTAAACCATAAACTGAACCGATAAGAATAGCATGAAAGAGTAATAGAACCAGTGTGGCTTGATCCGTTCCCCGACCAAAAACATGTTGAATAATAGCTGTAGCGATATACGTAAACGGCGGTATTTTAGACGAAAGTTGCCATAAATTCGTCCACCATTCCCCAGAGAACCACTCCGGATGCTGCAAGGCTTGCCAATAATTTAACGCACCCGTTAAATAATCCGCTTGATCCCAAGCCGGGACAGAATTGTCAAGCACAAACCACAGGCGATCGCACAACGCGCTGGCTAGCCAAATTAGTCCGAGAATTCCCAGATATTTGCGGTTCCCCGTTTTCCACCACTGTAATCGGTTGTTCATGGTTGATTGTTTATTGTCTACTTTCGAGGATCACGTTTTTCCAATAAGTACCAGGACATAGTTTATGTACGCTGTACTAAGAAATGATTGATTTGATCATCTTCACATGAGAAATACCCGCTTCTTCAAATCTATCTCCCTCTGGTAGAAAGCCAAGTTTTAGATAAAGAGATTTCACATAATATTGAGCATGAATAAGCACTGTATTGATTTGCTTTTTGGCAGCAATTTCTAGAGATTTTTCCATCAATAGCTTACCGATTCCTCGTCCTCGGAAATCCGCTAAAACAGCGAGGCGTTCAATTTTAGCCGTTTGATGATCCAAATATCTCACCCTGACGGTTCCCACAGCCTGATTCTCGACATACGCCAGAATATGATCGGCGGTTTCATCTTTGCCATCCAAATCCAAACTTGGATCAACACCTTGTTCAATATGAAAAACCGAGCGTCTCACTCCTTGAATAGCGGCTGAATATTCTTTATAATTAACAATCTTGAACGTGATATGGCTCATCGCGATCGCTCCATCGTTCGTAGTCAGGGATGCAAGCCTATTCACGGTAACAATTTGAGTAAAGGGCGACCCAAACAAATTGAGTGGACACCATTGTTAATTAATGCAAGCGGGTTGCCCCTACAGAAGAATAACCGCACCAGCAAATAGCTTGATCAACTGTGCAATTTACCCATTATGGCAAGGGCAAGGAAATGCGTTAACCACTTACCCTAATTCTGCAAGAATTGAATAAGTTGTTCCAATTTCGACCAAGCCGCCCCACTTTTGAGAATATCCTTTGCCCGTTCAATTCCAGCTTGGTGATCCTCCAACGCCACAACCCCAGCCACTTGCAAGGCTAAGGAAGTATTTAACGCCACCACATCCTGCTGGGCAGCGGTTCCTTTCCCCTGTAAAACATTCGTTAAAATGTCCACATTGTCCGCCACATCGCCGCCACGCAATGCCCCTGTGGGTGCTGACGTTAAGCCAAACTGTTGCGGATTCAGCGTAGACAGTCGCACCCCACCATCGGATAAAAGTGCCAAGTCGGTTTCGTCAGCTAATCCCGCTTCATCCAGGTTTTCTCGTCCATGGAGGACAATTCCTTGCTGAATTCCCATTTGTTTTAACGCATGGGCAACTGTTGACACCACGTTAGCGTCAAATACACCAATCACTTGACCTGTGGGGCGCAATGGATTGACTAGCGGTCCTAACAGATTAAATACTGTCCGCACCTTCAAAGTTTGTCGCAATGGGGCTACCGCTTTCATGGCGGGATGCCATCCCCGGGCAAAGAGAAACGTCACGCCCACCTCGTCCAATGCGGACTGGACTTTTTCTGGTGGGGCAGATAAATTGACGCCCAAAGCCTCCAAAACATCGGCAGAACCCACTTTCGAGGAGGCGGAACGATTCCCATGTTTGGCAACCCGCACACCCGCCGCCGCCGCGACAAATGCTACAGCCGTCGATATATTAAAGGTGGATGCACCATCGCCGCCTGTGCCACAGGTATCAATAACTGGTGTTTGATGATCAATGGTGTCCTGCTGTAAGGATTGCTCCTGCAAGACTTGAGCCATTCCTGCCAATTCCGATGGAGAGACGCCTTTTGCCTGAATCGCAGCCAGAATCGCCCCCGATAACACTGGCGGAATGTCCTCGTTGAGCCATCCCTGCATCAGTTGTGCGGCTTGGTCACGGGATAATGATTGTCCGTCGAGAATCTGTTGCAGCAGGTTAGACCAGTTGATAGGAGTTTGGATCATGGGTTGATGTTTATCTGGAAAAATAGGAGCTTGGTGAATGGCGACTATGAAAAAGTGTAATATCGTACCGGATATTATGGAGGGCGATTACTGGACTAAATAATCTAAACAAATACAAAGAAAGTTTTATTAGAGTACAAGCGTTAACATCCTCTCCCCTGCCCCTCTGCTCGCCTGCTTCCCTGCACCTGTACAGGGTCAATCGAAAACGTTTCCATCTCCTGAATGTTATCATGGGCATTCAAAAACCTGACGGCACCTTAACTGAGTTTAGCGTTAACTCAAAACCCTTGTTTCATTCCAATCCCACCCGACCCAATCCAGCTAGAACCTCTGTTGTGGACACTCCATCCAAACCTGTTGAGGCACAGCTAAATGAACGTGAAGACCGCTTCCGCGCTAGCTTTGAGCAAGCGACAGTTGGCATCAAACACGTATCGACGGATGGCAAAGTCATCCAGGTCAACCCTAAATTTTGTCAAATCGTTGGTTATACCCGTGAACAAGTTCTCACCCGCACCTGGCAAGACCTAACCCACCCTGATGACTGGGCAAGCGATCGCGCGATAATGGAGTTACTCTTAGCGGGGACTCTCGACTGTCACTGCCAACAAAAACGATACCGACACCAAGATGGCAGCATTGTCTGGGTGCAAATTACCCTATCCTTAGTGCGAACGCCTCAAGGAGATCCGAAATACTTTTTGCTCGTCGTTCAAGATGTGAGCGCTCGTCAAACGGCTGAATCGGCATTGCAGCCAGAAGAACCCTGGCGCGAAAAATCTCGCCGCGAAGCCTTGCTCAATCGCCTCTCGACGCAAATCCGCAATAGTTTAGACGTAGATACGATTCTGGAAACAACGGTACTGGAAATCCGCCAGCTATTGCGAATCGATCGCTGTCAGTTTATCCGATATCATACTGAGCAAACGCCAGCTTATTGGAAAGTTGTCACAGAAGATCGAGAGTCTCAGCTTCCCGATTTGACAGATTGCTATTGGGCGGATACCAATACCGTTCTCACGCAGCAGATATTACATCTGGACATTGTGCGGATTGATACCGTTGAAACGGTGAGCGATCCATTATTGCAGGAATTTATGCGATCGCTCGACTATCAGTCTCTCTTGCTTATCCCCCTAGAAACCCCGTCCGGAATCACCGGGATTATCAGTTGCAGCCACACTCAGCAGACTCGCCCTTGGACAGATAGCGAAGTTGAACTCCTGCAAGCGGTGATTAGTCAACTGCTCATGGCGCTCCAACAAGCTGAACTTTACGCCGCTAGCTGTCGAGCCACAGAACACGCCCGCAAACAAGCCGCCCAATTATCAAAAACACTCCACGACTTGCAGCGCACCCAATCCCAGTTGATCCAAAGCGAAAAAATGTCCAGTTTGGGTCAGCTTGTGGCAGGTATTGCTCACGAAATCAATAATCCGGTCAATTTTATTTATGGCAATCTCATTTATGCCCAAGAATATTACCAAGACCTCATAGCGCTGGTGCAACTTTACCGCACCGCTTATCCTAATCCTACAGCCGTTATTAAAGAGCGGATGGATAGCATCGATTTGGACTTTATTTTAACCGACTTTGCCAAACTTCAATATTCGATGAAAGTTGGCGCTGAACGGATTCGGGAAATTGTGCAATCGTTGCGGACATTTTCTCGTTTAGATGAGTCAGGGCGCAAGACAATAGACATTCATTCGGGTATTGAAAGTGCTTTGATGATTTTGCAATATCGACTCAAGGAGAAACCCGGAGCAGCAGGAATCTGTGTGATTAAAGAGTATGAAAAATTACCCCCAGTCGATTGTTGGCCCGGACAGTTAAATCAAGTTTTCATGAATATTTTGACGAATGCGATTGACGCGATCGAGGACAAGGAAAATTGCGATTCGTCTCAAACGGAGGCGGACTTTTCCAAGAATACTGTCTTATTTTCACCAACGATTACGATTCGTACAGGTCTTAGTCAAACGGACTCCGCACACCCCTCAATAACGGATGGTTTAACCGAGGAACACTCCAGGGGAGAAATGGATAATTCTGAACCGGACAATCCTTATATTTGTATCCGCATTGCAGATAATGGAATCGGGATGAGTCCACAGACCAAAAAACGGCTATTTGACCCCTTTTTTACTACAAAACCTGTAGGCTTAGGGACGGGGTTAGGGTTGGCGGTTAGTTACCAAATTGTTGTTGAAAAACATGGCGGTAAGCTGTGGTGTAATTCAACCCCTGAACAAGGGGCTGAGTTTGTGGTTGAGATTCCTATACGACAACCGCCGCATAAGCGCTGATGGGAGAAAATTGATCCGGTCTACCCCTTCTGAATCTATGCATTACTCACATCTTTCTTAACAATTCAGAAGGCTGGACATGGCTGATGGGAGAGGGGTTGGGGGTGAGGTCTGATTACTCAATTCGCTGTTACCTTCCATTACATTTTTCGCTCTATCTGAGCAAAATGTTCCAACAACAATCGGTGAATAAAAATATACCCTCCTCCCACCTTCTGTAAAAAAATCTGCTGCGTCGCATAATCCAGAAATCGCGCATAATTCCAGGGAATACAACCACTGAAATAAAGCACTAACCGTAACGTAAAATGCTGAATGCAAGCAATCCCCGCAGGTGAAAACAACCCAAACAGCAATCCAATCACAGCACCAAATAAAATCGGTAGTCCCACGATTTGCGCCAAACCTACCATAGCAACTACCCCAATTAAAGCAAAAATTAAGGTATTTTGTGCCGATTGCCATATCCCTTGGTTGGGAACTGTACTTGTCTCAATTCCGCCCCCCGTTAATCCACGCAATAAGACGAAAATTAATCCCGTTCCTATACCACTCAATCCATAAGTTAGCCCCTCAATTATCGCCTCCTGACTCGGCGCAATCAGCCAGAAAATGAGTCCACTGCTGAAACCAAATATTAATCCTACGGTTAACCCAATTCGCAACCCCGGTACTATATTTCGTTTTGCTTTTACCCATGACCATTTCAACGTTTCCACGGGTTCAATCTGATTCATAACTAACGCGACAATTAACCCCGCCATCAACCCGCCGCCGAGTCCCATAATTAATCCTGCTAATAGAGTAATTTCCCGCCAAAACATAAGCTCGACATTCAGCCCCCCACCTAACCCCATAATTAATCCACCGATTAAACCGACTCCTAGAGAATAAAGCCATTTTTGCGCTTTAGTGTTTAACCAACTCGGCTGTAATCGCTCAATTAAAAATACGGTTTCTGAGTTTTGGTACATTCGTTTTGCCAGCCAAATTAACCAGTTAATTACCTGCTCTTGGTTATACTTGACTTGACCCCGCCTGCGCTTAAACATCCGCTGAATGTACCGATCAAATAAATGCTTGCGCCAGTCGTCTAAACCACTCCTTTGCGGTAACTCATCCAGGGATATTCCCTGATACGCCAGGGTGATAATACTTAACATCAACGGGGATTGGGCTAAGTCTTGTAAGGTGCTATCTGATCGCAACACTTGGCGCACTACTGTAAGTTGCGTCCCAGCACTGTTTAGATAGCGATCAATTTGGACTAAGGTAAGCGGTTGCAGACAAATCGCAGCTTGTAAATTCAGACGCTGTTGTAGGGCTTGATAATCACGAATTCGACTACAAACCACGAGTTCAGTTGTGCCATGTTCGCTAGTAAATTGATTGATGGCGGTAACACAAGCCTCTCTTAATGTAATACTTACTTCGTCTAACCCATCCAATAAAAGTAACAGTTCTCCGGAATCAATCCAGGTTTGACCAATATCTTTCGATACTTGATATTTGGTATGTAGTTCGTTAACTAACCAGTCAGCAATGGTTTGCTTACCCCCCGTCCAAGAGGATAAATTAAAGACCACAGGAATCGGATGATTACTATCAACGTCTGCTTGATCCAATAGATCGCGAGTTAATTCTAAAAGCGTCGTGGTTTTACCACTTCCCGGTTCCCCTAAAATTAAGAGCGATCGCCCCTCGCCCATCGCTAGAAACTTCTCACTGACTTTAATTCCCGGTAATAGGGTTTGCTGGAACTCCCCGGAACCCTCCCAAACCAATTCCCAAGGGCGTTCGACTAAATCGAGACGTTCTTCTAAGCCTAGTTCAATTAAGACGCGACCATGTAACGAGGTTTCTAATACGCCTTTGATCCAATAGTTTCTCACTTTATTGAGTAATATATGGCGAAACTGTACATCCTGGCGTGTTTGTTTCGGTTGGGGTTTAGACGGAGAACTTTGGGGTGAATAGATTCTATTTTCTGAGGATACAGGTTGAATTAAATAACTGGGTACGGGGTCAGTAATATTTTTTAACGACAGATCGCCTAAAAATGTGGTGGGTAACTGTAAATGATTTTTGACCAAATCATAAACAATCTGAGAAATGCAAATTCCTCCCGGTTGTGCCTTCCCTTCTAAACGGGCGGCAATATTCACCCCATTACCCATGACATCGCCTTCACTGACAAAGACATCACCTAAGTGAATACCAATCCGATGTAAAATGATATCATTCTCTGATAACCTTTGGGCAGCTTGAGCCAGGGATTTCTGAATTTCAATCGCACAATCCACCGCCAGAACCGCACTGGGAAAATACATCAACAAGCCATCCCCAGTAGACTTAATCGTCTGTCCAGAAAACTGCTGACATAATTGCCGCATTAACTCTAAATCCCGGTGAATTAAGTCCAGAGTGTGTTCTTCATCCGCCGACATTCTGGCACTAAAACCCACACCATCGGTAAACGCGATCGCGGCTAGGGTGCGCTGAGTCTGAAGCTGAGACGGTAAGCTGTTTACAGTTCTCATGGGACGAGGTAAAGTCTGGCTAGGTAAGGGGATTGTCGCACTAGATGGTAAAGCTGCGATCGCGTCTAATACTTCTCTCACATTGTCATAGCGATCGCGGATATCCTGACACACCATTTTCGCTAAAATGTCATGAAAACGTGAGGCTTCTGCCACCTGATCTCGCCACAGTATTTCACCGGTTTTCGGATCGGTGGGCAAGTGATGCGGTAATACGCCAGTTAAGGCTTGAATCCCCAACATTCCCACCGCATAAATATCGCTACTAAAACGCGGTTTTCCCGCACATTGTTCGGGAGGCATATAACCGGGTGTACCAATAGCAATCGTCACCTCTGTTGGGGAACTTGTCGCCGTACTTACCCGTTTAACTGTGCCAAAGTCAATTAAAATAATCTTGCCATCCGCTGCCCGTCGAATTAAATTAGAGGGTTTAATATCCCGATGAATAACCTGATGTTGATGAACAATGTTTAAGATTTCTAAGATATCCCAGACTAACCGGATCGCCTGCATCTCATCCAATCGGCGTCCAGCCGCTAACTCGTGACGTAAATCATCCCCTTCAATATGTTCTTGAACTAAATAAAATTGCTGATTATCTTCAAAATGGGCTAAAAGCTGAGGAATTTGGTCATGATTGCCCAATTGATACAAAACCCGCGCCTCGGTATCAAATAGGCGGCGAGACGCCTCTAACACAGAGGAATTCGACACCTGCGGCTTCAGTTGCTTAACCACACAATAAGGATGTCCAGGTAAATCGCGATCGCGTGCCAGGTAGGTTTCGCCAAAACCCCCACGCCCCAAAGGTTGGATAATTTCATAGCGCCCCCGTAGTCGTGTCCCAATCATAAGATTTGTGTAGACTCTCAGCAGGTTTTATTGACCGCACAAGTGATATAATTCTGCCATAGCCCCTCGAAAAAGCACGTTCCGTCTCAATCGTAACGCCCTCTGTTCCTGAACTGAGTAGTCTCACGGTGCTGGGACTTTTAGGATTGGGTGCATTAACCCGCGCTGGTTGGGTTTCGTTCCTCAACCCAACCTACAAAGATGACATAAGACAAATGACAAATGACAAATCTCTGGACATCGGCTGACCATGCGCTATCTTATTTAGAGCGATCGGATACTCTCCCCCATCGCACTGAAGGTGAAGCTGTTGTCTTAGAAGAGGTTCCCAAAACCGTTAAACGTATCCTCGATTTAGGTACTGGAGATGGACGCCTGTTGGCACTTCTGAAAATTGATCGCCCCCATGTCGAAAGTATCGCGATCGATTTTTCGCCCACGATGCTTGATGCTGCCAAACAGCGCTTTGCTGGGGATGAGACGGTAAAAATTATCGCCCATGATTTAGATCATCCCTTGCCAGAGTTAGGTACATTTGACGCGATCGTTTCTAGCTTTGCCATTCATCACCTAACTCATGAACGCAAGTATTCCCTTTATGCTGAACTCTTTAACGTGCTAGAACCCGGTGGTATTTTTTGTAACTTAGAACACGTCGCCTCTCCCACACCAGCACTCCATGAACATTTCCGCGCTTGCATGGGGATTGCTGACAAACCAGATGATCCCTCGAATAAATTATTGGATGTAGAAACTCAACTGAAATGGCTACGAGAAATTGGTTATACTGATGTCGATTGTTATTGGAAATGGCTGGAACTGGCGCTTCTGATTGGTAGAAAACCGAATACAACAGAAAAGCAATAGCAAATCATTGAAGTAGAGACGCGCCATGGCGCGTCTCTCCAATGGTGCCGAACATCCTAATCGATGTGTCTATTGCTATACCAATAAGCTGTCATGCATTTAAATTGGGTATTAGTAGCGAGCAAGATGCAAAGCCTGCGGCATGGCTTCGCTAAACGCACTACAAGGATTGCGCCATTCTTGACATTAAGGTTTAAATGCCGAACAGCTTACCGTTCAGGAGACAACCCCTACCTTAACCAAACCCGCCCTTGCTGAAGGTTAAATATCAAGTCAACTCCTCTATCTTCCTCATCTTCTACATCTCTCCTCTCTCCCTCATCAACTGTGAAACGTTAGAAGCATTTACTGATTCCACACTTCATCAATCGGTGGTGGTTCAGGGGGTAGAGGGCGTGATGAAAGGGGCTTTTCGTTCGTCTCCGAGGACTGATTTAAAGCGTGCATCGGATTGTTACCCCGGATAGTCCCCACCCAATTATTTTGATTTTGGGGTGTCACTGTGGATAAAGCATTGCCTCGATCCAGCAAATAACTCAGATGATGTAGCCCTTCACACAACCGATGTAAATGGGCGCAACGATACTCCGCCGCTTGCCAATCTCCAGCTTCTAAGGCTTCAGCGTATCCGCGCTGTAAAGCTCTAATGAGTCTGAGTTGGGTTTCAATGATGGGATAGTTTAGAGTCATTCCTTTGGCTTATGTTCACAATTGTACTTGGTACATACCCCCTGATGCGCTAATCGCTTTGGACTAGATTTCTATACTGATCGCGGTTCTTACTCGTTACGATGAAATACACCAATTTATCCCCCATCCCTTATCTCTCATGCTTTTCCTGTGAGCGGAGTGTACCTCATCGAATCGCGAACCGCTATATCCTGACTCAATCATAACCTAATAACTATTGGTCATATCAATGATTTGATTCAATTTATCTTATGGATAAAACATCATCATTTGATAGATTTCACCTGTTGCAGGAAAAACGAAGATTTCTGTCAATGAGTTATTGTACTTATGGGATAATTGAGCTGTTGTCATCCTCACGACGCATCCAGCCAGCTACGCTCTGGATTTCTTATACCTGAAGATAAATCTATTAAGTTATCGCTAAGTTTAATAACTCCAAGATATAAATCAATTAGAGAATAATAATGCCATCGAAAATACTCTAACTTGACCTGGATACGAGGTTGAGGACTATCACAAACGAGGAACATCGACTTCTGAGGGCTTGTGTTTAACTTCGATCTATTCCATCGTTCAGAACTTTATAGGTTGTAGCCGGATGATTTTTATCGATTCATCTAAAAATTAAAAACTATCTGATCTATTCTTTGCTGAGAGAGATTTAAGGCGGCATAATAAAGCAAATGGGATGGCTAAGACTATACCATCTTTATCAATGTTAAACCTAACCTCTGATCTCGAATGCAGCGAGTTGTCTTTTGTGACTTCGACGGTACGATTACGGCAGTAGAAACCTTTGCCGGGATGTTAAAGGATTTTGCGCCTGAGGTATCTGCCCAAGTGATGCCCGAACTTTACGCTAAACGGCTAACCCTACGGGAAGGTGTGCGCCGCGTCCTAGAATCAATTCCGTCCTCTCGATATCCAGATATCCTCACCTATACCCAATCTAAACCGATTCGCCCCGGTTTAGTGGAATTACTCGATTTTCTGGACGATCGCGGCGTACCGTTTGTGGTGGTTTCCGGGGGATTGCGCGGTATGGTGGAGACGGTGTTGGGTCGCCAAAAGCGGGGAGGAACGTCGCTGCTAGAACGAGTGGCGGCGGTTTATGCTGTAGATCTGGATACCAGTGGTGACTATCTCCAGCCCTTGTCCGAGTTTGAGGGGGATAGCGAATTAGTTGCCAAAGTTCAAGTGATGGCACAACACCCAGCAGACGAACAGATTGCGATCGGGGATTCGGTGACGGATTTTAATATGGCATTGCACGCCTCTGTCGTCTTCGCCCGCGATCGCCTCAGCCAATATCTCGATGAACGTCAAAAGCCTTACTTACCCTGGAATGACTTTTTTGAGGTGCGTCAACACCTATCCCAGCTTTGGGGAGATAGCTATGGGAAGCAGAGGGAGCAGGGGAAGCAGAGGGAGCAGAGGGAGCAGGGGAAGCTTCTTAGAGAAGTCGGGGATCTTTCGGAGATATACTGTAAAGTTTTGTAAAATAAATTTTGCCAAAACTTTATTGAAAAGCCTGTTCAGCTTCATAGAATTGAAAAAATAACATTCATATAATGAAATAGTTTATTGAAAAACGTCCAACTAGGAGTTGCACCATGGTCTATCAACAAAACGATCGCGTAAAAATCATCAAAGGCTCTCTCAAAGGTCATACAGGAAAAATTGCCTCTTGTAGCCATGAAGGTAGCTATTTTATTGCCAGAGACTTGACGCATCAAACAAACGATATGTCCAACCTATACGGTCCCCTGCTGGGCGATGAAATTTCACCTTTATCCTATTAAATTGAATTCACTCATACAATGCGAAAACAGGGGGAGAAGAAAAAATTCCCCCTTTAAGCTGTTGTGCATTTAAATTGGGCATTAGTAGCAAGCAAGATGCTGCCCTACAAGGATTTCAAGAGTATTGACATTAAGGTTTAAATGCCGAACAGCTTAACCTGTCAACTCCCCACCCCTACCATTACTGAAAATCAGAGAAATCAGTGTGATTAGCCCAGGGTTAGTAACTGGGGTTTAAAGATCATCGCCAGACCAAAGAATAGCATAAAGAGTCCGCCAACCAGTTTCAGTACTCTCCCTTGGTTTTCAGTGAGTCGAGTGGACTTAAACGAATAGATAAAGTTGCCTAAAATAGCCAACAGCGGAATAACGTAAATTCCGGCATACAACGCTGTCCACGAGATATGACACAAGCCAATTGTATCTGAGCAGTACTGTAACAGCGCCGTCATGTAAACAGCAGGCAGAATCGCTGTACAACCAAGTTCGACAATATTGACAAAGACAGCTAATAGAACCGTCCCCGCTAATGCAGCCAGAAACATCTTGCGATCGCCTTTAGCATTTCTCAGATTTCTGACGATCTTTCCCGCTCGTTTATTGATCGTTGACTGTTGTTTTTCTGAGAGGGATAGGGAGATAGATTTTTTGAACCAAAAATAATCCTTGATATTGATCAAACCTGCCCCGGTAATCAGAATTCCCAGAATTTGCATAAATCGAACGCCATAGTTTTCTAGGAAGACTGAACCCGCCAAGACCATCAGCATGATAAAGATAAAATACATCACCGCTGATGTGATAATAAAGGTTGTCCCCACCAAGGTCATATCCTTGCGACTGCGGGTATAGGTGAGTAACGACAGCAGAATGACTAAAACGGTGAACGCACAGGGGTTAAAGCCATCGGCAAGGGCAATGGTAGAGACAAATAGGGGGAAGGGAAGCCCTTGGGCAAAGGTTTTAATTACAGCATCAGGGGTGAGAGCAAGAAATACAAATAGACTGATGATCGTTGTTGCCAGCAACCCGCCAATCCAATAGCGTTTACCTTGTCGTTTCTCAAGCTGGTCTTTCAAAAACGGATAACTACAGAGATACCAGAACGGGATTAAAAAGACCTGCCACGGGGGGCTGGTTTGTTGCTGAGTCGTTTGATCAGTTTTGGGTAAATTGATTGGAGATCCGACGGCTGTTTCTATCGCTGCAATAATTTGGTTTTTGTAGCCGATATACCCTTGATGAACTGGAATGTATTCCAAAGGTCCTTCTGCTTCACTATAGCCAATGAACATTTTGTCCTCAACCACAGTCCTGGGAACCGCGCCGGACGAGATTCCCCGGGCTTTTTGGAATTCCTGCCATTCCTTGGGATTGTCGTTAACCTCAAGGGACGTAACCTCAACATTTTTATTGTGTTGATCGATATAAGCCATTAACGGCTTTTGCTCAAGGCAATGGGGGCAGGTTTTGCTGTGGAAGAAATAGACATCGACGACATCATCCCTAGCCTGAGCAACGGACTGAAAGGAGGTCACGAATACCAGACCAACCATGATGATAAAGGACAGGATCAGTCTGCGGTAAGATTTAACCATCATTTTTTAGCGTCCTTTTTACATGAGGAGAAATTTAGGAGACGATACTTCTACTTTAAATCCATCACCGGGCGAGGATCTGCTCTTAGAAAAAAGACGTAATAGTTCTATCTTGACAGGATGGGCATGATGTTTTACGGATCTCTGGCTTGTTCTGTTGGATGCCCATCGCTTATACCCCAGCAATACCAACGGTTTCCAGAGTTCTGTGTTATTGTAAGGCATTGTAAATCTGAAGGCTTTCTAAAATCTATCTAAAGATCGTTGCTGATGGTGTAAAAAAATTGTCAAGATACTGTATAAGTAAGAAAAGCTAATTTTTGAACAAACGTGAAACAGAGGGATCATAATGGTTTACAAGCAACATGAACTCGTGCAAATCACCAAAGGCTCTTTAAAGGGTCACACGGGAAAAATCGCGGCTTCCAGCCATGATGGAATCTACTTTATTCAAGGAAACTGGAATAGTCACGAAACGGGTGCTTCCAATCTGTACGGACCCTTGTTAGGAGACGAAATTACGCCAGTGGCGAACTATTAAGCCTCCTCTGCTCCTATAGCAGCAGAGGAGTGACGAATTGGTCATAATTCCTTGATTACCTCGATTAATCTAAACGTTTTTAGACCCCTCGATTTATACAGACAACTGAAAGGGTGCAGCCTAAACCTGGTTGCACCTTTGTCATGTAGAGACGTTGCATGCAACGTCTGGAACAATGGTGCCGAAAGTCCTAATCGATGTGTCTACTGCTATAAAATTAGCAATTTTAATCGTTTACCTCAATAAAACTTATGTATAGGTCATGAACCGAGGCATTCCCTGATCGAACGTGGCATTTGAAAGTATCTCTACTTCCCCAGCTCCCAGACGTAGAATGCAACGTCTGGAACATTGCTTCCCACGTTCCCTGTTCTCTGTTTCTTTATTTTTGAGGACGAAATTGCTGCTCGACAAGCTGTACCAGGGTTTTTCTGGGCAATAATCGGGGCAGATTAGCGATAAAATTATTCTGCCACCGCCCTGTTACTACCGTACAATCATCAGCATCTAGAGCCTGGAGAATTTCCTGCACCACTACCTCCGGGGAATCGGTTTGTTGCTGTTTTAAACTCTCAGGAGCATATTCGGCAAAATTAGCCGTGGTGAAAAAGTTGGTTTCCGTTGGTCCAGGACAAGCTGCCAGAATTTTAACACCCGTGTGCTGATTTTCTGCCCAAAGCGCCTCACTGAAACTAAGAACAAAGGCTTTAGTTGCTGAATAGATGGATAGATAAGGAAGCGGTTGAAACCCAGCAATTGAGCAGAGGTTAATAATACTTCCAGAACCTCGCTGTTGCATCTGCGGGAGAAAGTGATGAGTCAAGTCTACCAACGCCAGGATATTAAGCTGAATCATCTCTAGCTGTTTACGCCGAGACGTTTGACTAAAGGCACCGTAGTCGCCAAACCCAGCATTATTAATCAGTAAATCAATGGAAATATTTTTCTGATTGACTATTTCAAAGACGTGTGGGACGGCATCAGGTGCGGTAAGATCTTGGGGAATAACCTCAACTTGAATCCCGTATGTGGCTTGTAAATCTTGGGCAAGTTGCTGTAGTTTGTCTTGGGAACGAGCCACAATCACTAAATCGGTTTGCCGTTTAGCGAGTTCCTGAGCAAATGTAGCCCCCAGTCCTGCCGACGCTCCAGTAATTAAAGCAGTAGACATTAATGTTCTATTCTTTTTAGAGATGTTTAGGTTACCATTCTTAACCTAATGTCTAGTTTAACGCATTGCCCCTAAAATGGTATCTCAAAGAAGGAACTCAGCCTCAAGGAATATTTTGCAATTCATTGTGGTTAATTAAATAAATAAAGTCTATAATTTATAGTCGTACAAAAATATCGACGTTTATTTTAATTGAGAATGTCCCGATTGAACAAAAGATTTTCAGTTTTGATCGTAGTATTGCTGACGGTGATTTTTACTGTAGCCTGGGGAATTTACCGTCCAGTTACTGGAGACAATCAAACAGAGATTCTTTGGGATAGGTGGGGCGTACCGCATATTTACGGTAATAATACAGAGAATCTATTCCAGGCGTTTGGTTGGGCGCAAGCGGCGAGTCATGGCAATCTTATTCTCAGGTTATATGGACAGGCACGGGGTAAGGCAGCCGAGTATTGGGGGCAAGATTATTTGGATTCCGATAAGTATGTCCGCACCATGGGTATTCCCGCCAGGGCGCAGGAATGGTACGAAGCGCAAGATCTGACGATGCGGCGTTATCTGGATAGCTTTGCGGCGGGGATTAATCGTTATGCGTCCGAACATGATGACCAAATTGACGATAAGGTCAAGGTGGTGTTGCCCGTGGATGGGGTGGATGTGTTGGCACATTTACAGCGGGTAACTCATTTTAATTTTGTGGTGAATCCCCAGCGTTTGGAATCGTTGAAATCGGGGGATTCCAAAGCGGGTTCTAATGGATGGGCGATCGCACCGTCTCATTCGGCGAGTGGGAATGCGATGCTACTGGCGAATCCGCATTTACCCTGGTCTGATTTTTACCTGTGGTACGAAGCCCAGTTAACCGCCCCAGGGATTGATGCGTATGGGGCGGCGTTGGTGGGAATGCCGATGTTATCCATCGCGTTTAATGATCAGTTGGGTTGGACAGCGACAGTAAACACCCATCGGGGTTGGACGGCTTATGAACTTACTTTGGCGGATGGGGGATATGAGTTTGATGGGCAAGTTCGCCCTTTTGAAACCGAAACCAAAACCCTAAAAGTAAAGCAGGACAATGGGACACTAGAGGAACAGGAATTTGTGATTCGGCGGTCAATTCATGGTTCTGTCGTTAGTTCACAGGAGGGGAATGCGATCGCGTTGCGGGTGGTGGGGTTAGACCAACCCCAATTAATGGCACAGTTGTGGGATATGATGCGATCGCGTAATCGCCAAGACTTTGAGACAGCCGTTGCCCGTTTGCAACTGCCCATGTTTACTATCCTGTATGCTGACCGAGATGGGCATATTTTGCATATCTTTAATGGTCAAGTGCCAGTACGTTCTCAGGGAGATTGGCAGTATTGGCAAGGTGTGGTTCCTGGCGATACCTCTGAAACCTTATGGACAAGGTATCATCCCTATCCAGATTTACCCCGCATCCTTGACCCAGAAACGGGTTGGTTACAAAATGCCAATGATCCACCTTGGACAACCACATTCCCCCAAGCGATTAATCCTGATGATTATCCGCCCTACATGGCACCCCAATCGATGAACTTCCGCGCCCAGCGATCGGCAAAAATGTTGATGGGGGAGAATTCAATTAGTTTTGAGGAGATGATTGCCCGAAAATTCTCCTCGCGTCTAGAATTGGCAGATCGGATACTCGATGACTTAATTGCTGCAACACGACAGTCAGGGGATGAGTTAGCCAATGAAGCCGCGAATGTGTTAGCCAACTGGGATCGACAGGCAAATGCAGACAGTCGAGGAACGGTTTTGTTTGCCACTTGGGTACAATTAATGCCGAATACGAATCAGTTTGCTAGAGGTTGGAACCCTCAATCGCCTCTGACTACCCCTGATAGTTTGGCAGATCCGGTGGCGGCGGTGGAGGTTTTAGCAGAAGCTGCCGCTAGGGTTAAAGCAGGGTATGGGAGGTTAGATGTCCCTTGGGGTGAGAGGGCGCGATTAAAGTATGGGGATGTGGATTTACCGGGAAGTGGCGCGTCTGGGCAGTTGGGCAGTTTCCAGGTGATTGATTTTGCCCCGATGGATGAGACAGGGTTGCAATCAGTAGCTGGGGATAGTTATATTGCCGCGATCGAGTTTTCTGATCCGATTAAGGCAAGGGTACTCACGGTTTATGGCAATGCCACACAACCGGGTTCTAGGCATATTGGGGATCAGTTACCCTTGTATGCACGGAAGGAATTGCGATCGGTTTGGCGGACTCGTCAGGATATTGAGGCAAATTTGGAATCGCGGACGGTGTTTTGAAAGGAAAAACTTCGATCATTTAGGGGTAATAGCTGGAATCTACGATTAAAGGTTTATAAAGTCTTAGGAATAAGCCTTGATACGATAAAAACAAATGCACTTATTGAACTGATACAGTAGAGTTGAGGGGGTGAAATTATTATAGCAACCGCCATAGGGTTAGGACACATCATTTATGTAGAGACGTTGCATGCAACGTCTCTACAATGGTGCTTGCTTCTCGCGACAGTGAGTATGACGAATGACGAATGACAAATGACGAATGACAAATGACAATCCCCACCGTTAACTTTAATTGTCCCCACCTACTTAAGTATTCAACCGGACATAAGGAGAAACCGAAAAATGGATCAAATTTTGCCGAAACTGCTGTGGATGAGTACTGCGATCGCGTTTTGGGTAGTGTGGGCTGGAACTGTTACGGCACAAGAGGTTGAGGTGCAAGGGTGTGGAGTTGCGGGGGAGTTTTGTGTTTTAGGGGAAACCTTAGAGAGTCCAGAACCAGTAGGGAATGAGTCGAGTGATCCGACTGAGAACCGTTTAGACCCAATTAATCAGTACGGAGATAATAATAGCTTAGGTCAAGTGACGAATGTTTCCCAGTTGCGGGATGTACAGCCCAGTGATTGGGCATATACTGCCTTGCGATCGCTCATTGAACGATATGGCATACTCACAGGGTATCCTGATCGTACATTCCGAGGCAATCGGTCAATGACTCGCTACGAATTTGCCGCCGGATTACGTCAGGCTTTAGATCAAATCCAATCCTTAATTGCCAGGGGGCGCGATGTTCCTCCCACAGACTTAGCCACACTGGAACAGTTAACCAATGAATTTGTTTTAGAACTCTCCCTGTTACGGGGTGATGTAGATGCCTTAACCGCTCGAACTCGAGAACTGGAACTGACCCAATTTTCGACAACAACTCAACTGGATGGAGAAGTGATTATTGGCGCGGCGGGGATTGTTTCTGAGGATGATACTGTCACCACATTGGGACATCGTACCCGCTTAAATTTAGACACCAGTTTCACGGGTCAAGATTTACTGCGAACCCGACTACAAGCGGAAGGATTAGGGCGTCTGCAACGTCGCACAGGTACACCGGAAGGGGAACTATCTTTTACTGGGGCTAGTGATAGTGACTTGGAGATTGATGCTTTATTGTACCGTTTCCCGATCGGGAATCAGACGCAAGTGGTTATTGCGGCGAATGCTGGGGCGGCGGATGACTTTACGGATACGATTAACCCTTACCTGGATGGGGATGGCGCGAGTGGGGCGGTATCTCGCTTTGCTACTCGTGCGCCGATTTATTATCTCGTCAGTGGGGCGGGTGTCGGGGTAAGACACGCCGTAAATGATCACTTAGAAGTCAGTTTAGGCTATTTAGCTGGGAATGGCGGAAATCCGGAACCCGGTAACGGCTTATTTGATGGGGCTTATGGCGCATTAGCCCAAGTCAAATTTGAGATTCGCGATCGCGCCACGATTGGCTTGACTTATGTTAATGCGTATAACCAAGACTGGCAAGTCGGTAGTCAGGATACTAATTTAGTCAATCAATTAGATTTGCCCGTCGTTACAAATTCCGTTAACCTCGCCGCTTCCGTACAACTTAATCCCCGATTTGTAGTTGGAGGATGGGCGGGTTATACCACCGCTAATGTTATCGACGAAGGGGATGCTAATTTATGGTATTGGGCGCTAACATTAGCCTTACCCGATTTCGGCAAAACTGGCAATCTCGGCGGATTTATTATCGGGATGGAACCCAAAGTCACCGGGAGCGATGGTTTGAAGAGTTTAGGCATTGATGATCCGAGTACCTCCCTACATCTAGAAGCATTCTACCAGTATAAGTTAACCGATAATATTACAATTACACCAGGGATAATTTGGCTAACTGCACCGGATCATAATAGCGATAACGATGATACATTTATTGGCACAATACGAACCACATTGCAATTTTAAAGGGGCGGGATTGAAGGTATATTGAAAATTGTATAAATCGTAGGGTGGGTTAGGCGAAATTTAATTCAGGCGATAATTATTTAATCAGCTATCCGCCGTAACCCACCGATATTCAGGTGGGGAATGGCAAGCTACGTCATACTCGCTTTCATCGAGAAGCAAGCTACGTTTATGTAAGGGGTTGAGCCAAAGCGCCATTGAATAAAGGGCGGGTTTTGTTGTTCAGTTATCGGTAACCAGCCCAATTGAGTCCCTAAACCCGCCCCTACAATGGATTAATAAATTCTGAATTCGAGTTTTTTTACATGCTGGTTTAAAATAGTAAATACTTATCTATACTAACTATTCTATGCGTTTATCCACGATTAAAACCCTGCCTTTAGCCATCGGCTTTACCACTATCGCTCTAGTTATCCTGCTATGTCTCAGCAATTCCGTGCAAGCCGCCAAAGATCAAGATGTAGAAAAGCTCTTAGATGAAGGAGAATGTCCGACTTGTAATCTGCGGGGAGTGCGTTTGAGGAAGCGGAATCTCAGGGGGTTTAATATTGAAGGCGCTAACTTAGTTGAAGCCGATTTAAGAGAAGCTGACTTACGGGAAGCCCGACTTTCTGGGGCAAATTTAGAGGATGCAGATCTCCAGAATGCTAGACTCGCTAACGCTAATTTATTTCGATCTAAACTTGTTAAAGTTAATCTACAAGAGGCGGATTTAGAAGACGCGAATCTCCAGAATGCTAATTTACAATTTGCAGATTTGCGGAAAGCAAACCTGATGAATGCTTCATTACAGAATGCTAATCTGACTCGTACCAATTTACAGGAAACCGATTTAAGACAGGCTAAATTAGCCAATGCATCTCTAGAAGGAGCCAATCTCGGTGACGCTAATTTAGAAGGAACCTCATTAAGAGGGGTAAACCTCAAAGGCGCTAACTTAGAAAATGCCAAGTTATTTCGCACCGATTTAAGGGGAACCCAATTTAATAGTCAAACGGTTCTGAATGACAAATGGTTATTTGTTTGGGAGTTGGTTAATCAAGGAATTTCCGGACAAGCGTTAGCGGGGGCGGATTTGTCAGGTGCGAACTTAGAAGGGTTGAATCTGGAAAACGCAAATTTAGAAAATGCCAATTTAGCTGAAGCGTATTTATTTATTGTCAACTTACGAGGCGCTAATCTGCAAGGTACTCAGTTGACTAATACGGAATTGCGCTATGCTGACCTGAGTAATGCCGATTTAACCAATGCCAACTTAAGAAATGCCGAACTCGGAAATGTTAATTTAGCCGGAGCTAATCTAGAAAATGCTAACCTGAGAACTGCCAAAATTAATGAAGAGACTACCCTTGACCCCAAATGGCGTTTGGTTTGGGAAATTGTGAATCAAGGGGCTGAGGAACGTGAACTACGGGGTGCTAATTTATTTAATGCTAATTTAAACGGAGCCAATTTCCGCAATGTGAATCTGAGTGGTGCGAGTCTGTACAATTCTGACCTTCAAAACACGAACTTTGAGGAAGCAACCTTGTTTCAAGCCGATTTGAGCAATGCTAATTTAGCGGGGGCGAATTTGCAGAAGGCAAATCTACAAGAGGCGAATCTAGAGGGGGCGAATCTAGAGGGGGCTAATCTTAACCAAGCGAATCTCTGTAACGCAATTCTGCCCGATGGGACACAACAATCTTGTGAATAAGCGAAGCGCTTCGATACATAACCGATAAGACGGTGCGTTAATGGCAGCATCTGAAGGTGGGGAGGGCGGGTTTTGTTGTTCAATTATCGGTAGGTATCAAAATTAAACGGCTAAACCCACCCCTACATGCTTATGACTTTATTTTGTATCGAAAATTTACACATTGCCTATCCAACTAATCCGGGATATTGGGCGGTGAATGATGTCTCATTTACTCTGAATCCTGGAGAACGATTAGGATTAGTGGGAGAGTCAGGGTGTGGCAAATCCACTCTGGGACGCGCTGCGATGCGGTTATTACCAACAGCAACAAAAATTGAAGGACAAATTAAATTTAAAGGACAGTCTATTTTTGAGTTGAACCCAACTCAACTGCGCCAGTTTCGCGGGGGAGTGGTGGCGCTGGTATTTCAAGATCCGATGACACGCCTTGATCCGTTGATGACGATTGGGGATCATTGTCTAGAAACCTTACAAGCGCATCAACCTCAGTTATCGCGTTCTGAGTGTAAGCAAAAGGCAATTGAAACCCTAGAAGCGGTGAAGATTCCGGCTAACCGTTGGTCCCAGTATCCCCATGAATTTAGTGGCGGAATGCGGCAACGAGTCGCGATCGCACTCGCCCTATTACTCAATCCTAAGATGATTGTCGCGGATGAGCCAACCACAAGTCTAGATGTCACCGTCTCCGCCCAGATATTACAGGAATTGACGCGACTTTGCCAAGAACGGGAGATGGCGCTGTTGCTAATTTCCCACGACTTAGCCATGGTAGGGGAATATTGCGATCGCGTGGCGGTGATGTATGGGGGCAAACTGGTAGAAATGGGGGCAGTTGGGGACATTTTACACCACCCTCAGCATGAGTATACGCGATCGCTCCTGCAAGCGGCGCTGCTTATGCAAACGGTGAATGATGGGGAACAATGTAGAGACGTTGCATGCAACGTCTCTACATCGAAGAACAATCTACCAACACCCATTCTCCGAGTGCAACAGTTAAAGCAGTATTTCACCTTAGAACAAAATTTTATTGCCCAATTGTTTTCCCGCGAACCTCAACTGATCAAAGCCGTGGATGAGGTTAGCTTTGATCTGTATCCGGGTCAAGTTTTGGGATTAGTGGGAGAATCAGGATGTGGAAAAAGTACACTATCGCGCACAATTTTGCAACTGATTCCGCCCACCTCTGGTATTGTGGAATTCCAAGGCATAAATTTAACCCAACTGAACCGGAAATCCTTGCGGGATATGCGGCGACATATTCAAATGATTTTTCAAGATCCCTTGGCTTGTTTGAATCCCCTAATGAGAGTGGGTGATAGTATTGCTGATCCTCTATTTATCCACCACCTAGCGACAGCAACAGAAGCGAAACAGCAGGTGATGGAAATGCTGGAACGGGTGGGATTAACGCCTCCAGACGACTACTACCACCGCTATCCCAGAGACTTATCCGGAGGACAACAGCAACGAGTCGCGATCGCGCGGGCGTTGATTACTCGTCCCCGTTTGATTATCTGTGATGAACCGGTGAGTATGTTAGATGCAAGTGTGCAGACGCAGGTGCTGGAATTAATGCGATCGCTAAAACAGGACTTTGAGTTAACCTATTTATTTATTACCCATGATCTCTGGGTAGCCCGGTTTTTCTGTGACGCGATCGCGGTGATGAATCGGGGTCAGATTGTGGAAATGGCAGAAACGGAAGACTTGTTTACGAATCCCCAGCATCCGTATACCCAAACCCTGTTACAAGCTGCACCCTTATTGACAGTGTAGGGGCGGGTTTCACTACTATCCTTTCGGTTACACCCAGATATAACTAGGGCTTGCTGAATAAGTGGTGAGGTGAGGGGGAGCAGGGGAACACCTCGACTTCGCTCGGTGTGTCAGCTGAGGGAGCAAGGGTACATTTTCCCTGAGCAAGGTGATGCCATACTTAGGAAGGATGCTACCCCATTTCCTGGCACTTTATCCACTGTCCATACGCCTCAAAGTATTGATGGATCAGGGTTTCCGGGTTGTGCAGTAAGCCCTAACTAAACCCGCCCCGATGCAGGTTGCTAGATTTCCCGTGAAAATTGGGAATTCAAAGTGACAGGAGAGTCACGGCGATACTACCGCCAAAACAAATATCAACATCTGTACTTGGGGCGCGATCGCGTTTGGCATATTCGCCTTTATAGTAATAGTGATCCCCCTCTACAACATAGTTAACGGGTAAGGGCTGAATACTCGGTTTACAGAATACGATATCAGGTTCTGGAGAACCGGGTTCTAGGTGAGGTAAATTCACATTCCAAAACATACCTGGATGAGTGGGACGTTGAAATAACTCTCCTAACACTCGTGTTGTCCAACGGCTAGCCACTTGCCAATCAATCACCAACGGGCGTTTAATCCAGTGGGAAATCGCAATCCCTGGAATTCCCAGAATTGCCGCTTCCCGCACCGCCGCTACTGTCCCGGAAATATGGATATCAACCCCTAGATTACCGCCTGCATTAATCCCAGAGAGTACCCATTGGGGATTTTGCACCAGTTGAGTCAGGGCGAGACGGGTACAATCGACAGGCGTTCCGGCTACCGCGTAGGCAAATTCTGAGCGCCGTTGGACATGGATCGGCTGATGCGTGGTAACTTGATGACTACAACCGGATAAATGGGTTTGAGGCGCAACGATAACGCTTTTACCCTTAACCGCTTGCTGGAGTGCTTGAATCCCTGGAGCATCTATTCCATCATCATTGGTGAGAATTAAAGTCATTTTATGGGCGCAACTGATAACACCAATGTTCTAGCATAGCGGTAAATTGTTAATTGTTGATTGCTGACAAAACTGTGGCGGGTAATATCCCTATCGTTGAGACAAAATAAATTAATAACCTGTAATGGAATGGCACAACTAAAATAGGGCTTACTGTGATGTAAGCACAAAGCGTGCTATAATGCCTAGCTGGAGAGGGCTAAGGTTCCCTCACTACGAACCAATTCCAATCCATCAATTAAGATGGGTCACGTCAGTAGGGTGGGTTAGGCGGGTATTTGCTTAACTGGAAGTTGGACAAACAAAGTGCGATCGCGGTTGGGAATTTGGTGTTTTTTGCTCGGGTTTCAGGTTAATATTAAAATATGATATCGGGACATAAAACCCAATGTAGGGGCGGGTTTAGGGACAAAATTAATGGAGCCACCAATCACCTTTCTACAAAACCCGCCCTGCCCAAACCTTTCACTGCGATCTCGGTTGCGAATAAGGTGGGTTGGGTTGTCCAGTTTGGGATTAATCGATTGCCTTTCGGTGGGGGAATGGGCGGGTTTTGTTGTTCCGTTATTGGTGGATATCTGAATTGATTCCCTAAACCCGCCCCTACATCTAATTTTTCTGGCCCAAATGCCTTGGCGAATAAATTACGCAAATTTATTTTTTGTCCAAAGTACAATCCTTAAGCCAATAACCTTTTAATCCGGTATCCGCCGTAACCCACCAATAAATATATTGAGATTCATTTTATATTTTTGATAGGTTAAAATCCCATGAGTTAATTATTCAATTATAGATTAAAATTTGCCCAAAATGATACCCTCGTCAAAGTTGCTAAATCTCGATGTAGACCCTAAATCAGACTTTATTGTGCCAGAAATACCTGGACTAAACTTAATCCATGATTATATCAATACTCAGGAGCAAAATCAATTACTGGAGATTATCGACCAACAGGAATGGTCAACCCAATTAAAACGCAGAGTACAACATTATGGGTATCGCTATGAGTATCAAAAACGGACATTAACCTCTGCCAGCTACTTGGGAGAATTGCCAAATTGGGCAAACCAACTGGGGCAAAGACTGGTTCGCGATCGCGTCACCCCAACTCCCCCCGATCAACTAATTATCAATGAATACTTACCTGGTCAAGGAATTACCAATCATGTTGACTGTGTTCCCTGTTTTGGTAATACCATTATCTCTCTAAGTTTGGGGAGTTGTTGTGTGATGAACTTAACCCATCCACCCACGCAAACCCAGATTCCTGTTCTGCTATTACCGGGGAGTTTACTTATTTTACAAAGGGTTGCTCGCTATCAGTGGCAACATGGAATTCCTGCTCGCAAAAATGATAAGTATCAGGGAAGAGAATTCGGCAGAAGTCGAAGAGTTTCGCTTACATTTCGAGAAGTTGTGTTTCCGTATAAATAATTGTGACAATGCACCCCTTGAAAGGTTTTACCAAGCTTGAGTTGAGCGCGATCGCCGAACGTTTTTAGCGCTTGTCGCCTTCAGTTCGAGTTGGATAGTTGCCGTTTGTAATAATCCCAACTCCTCAGCAAGGCGTTCTAATAACTCCCGCCAACGTTTTGAGACAGCATCTTGACTTTTTAAGCCCAAATCAGCAATTAGTTCGACTTGAGTTTTACCTTGTAGTTTACCCTGCCATAGTTTCTGATACCCTCGATTAGGATAACGTTGATCGAGTGCTGAAATAGCGGCGATGGCTCGGTTGATTAAATCAGTACGCTCCACAGCCTATAGCATTTCATCTCTTTTTAATCACAATCTGTTGAGATGCCATGACACAGTTTTAACTTCTAAGGTAGCGGTACCAGGCACTCTATCCCGATAGCGCTGATGAAAGCTGTATCACTATATATAGCAACCGCCATGGCTGTTAGGACACATCATTTATGTAGAGACGCGCCATGGCGCGTCTCTACAATGGTGCCGAACGTCCTAATCGATGTGTCTATTGCTATAAGACTGAAACATACTCTTACAGGGTTCTCTATCCATAATCTCAGCCCTGACTATCATGTACAGCTATTAGTCATGGGTCGTTGACACAAGGGGTTTTACAGAAATGAATTATCAAGACAAGTTGAGTCCGTGGAAAATTGTCCGCTTGCAGTCCAATTTACAAAATGTCATTGTGGGTCGCTTCCGTCGTCGTGGCGATGCTGAAGGTCATTTGCATATTCTGAAGCGAATGATGCCTGACTTACAATTCGCGATTGTGTTTGATGTGGGTCACGCGGAGGAGTCTATTCCTTCCGTTTTTACGACTGAAGCAGAAAATTAATCGTGTAGAGACGCGCCATGGTGCGTCTCTACACTAGACTGACGCTGAATTTAAGCGCAAACGTTTTACCGCTTGCTGAACAAATCCCTGTAAAAATGCTGTCCGTTGATTTTGTTGGAAAACAGTTTGCAGTTTCTCTTTCAGGCGGTCAAGATTTAAGGGGTTATCGGCTGCTGTCGGTTCGCTAATCTCTTGGTCTTGGAAATATTCGATTAAACTCAACCCCGCTAATCGAGTAAGATAAGCTGCGCTAACGCCTTGCACTGCACCGCCAGCGATATAGGTAAACGCATTGCTTTTGAGAATACCACCGATAGTTTGGGTGGAGAGTTCAACCAGACCGAGTTTAACCATTAAGCTACCCAAGGTTTTGGCAGCAGATTGGGCTTGGGATAGGGAAAATTTTTGTTGATAAATTTCGGCTAATTCAATCACTAATTGGCTACTAATTGCAGCCGTGGCGAGTAAATCTAAAGCGGGAACCGGATTGGCAAAAGCAGTGGCGGCGGTAATCCACTGATATTGTTCAATCAGGGGTAAAGCGCGATCGCGTCTGGCTTGATTTAAGGCGGTTTTGGCTTCAGCTTTGAGACTAATCGCGGATCTGAGAGTGGTTCCCCAGATTAACTGTTGGGCGTCTTCAGTTAAGATGGGCTGCAATCGTTGCGTCAAAGCAGTGACATCAGGTGTTTGCGCCTCTAACCATTCTTGGATTGACCCATCAGATTGATGCTGGCGCACTTTTAGAGGAGTGGGAGACGCCGCGATCGCAATGATATCCTCTGGGGGGAAAAGTTGGGCGAGTCGGTGTCGCAGTTGTTGCAACACTAGCACTCGTTCTGGGGGTAAATACTGGTCTTGTTTATTAAAGATGAGCAGAAGTCGCTGATTCTGCGCTTTCAGATGCTGCAAAAGCTGAAACTCGGAATCGGTTAAATCACTGGTGATTACAAAGAGGATTAAATCCGAGTTCGGGATCATCTCCTGAGTGCGATCGCCTGGGAATAAGGCGGTAGTTTCTTTTACGCTAACCGTGGGGAATTGTTCGGATAACCCGTTCAAGTTTAAGACGTTCACTAAACAGGATTTACCGACGCCTTTACCGCCAGTGACAAGCAGTTGTAATTCTTGTCGATCCAATTGGCTGGTTAATTGGTTAACCTGCTGTCGTAATGATGTGCTATTTTCAGACTTCTCGACTTCTGTTTCTAGGCGGGAGATAGCGACTTCAGCTTGAGCGATCGCCCCCTCTACCGTAGCTCGATCTAGAGGCGAGGATATCACAGATAACTCCACCGAACTTGACCCTCGCTTCTGAAACAACCATACCCCACTACCGAGTGCGATCGCGCCCAAGAGTCCAACTTCTCCCCACTCCGCCACCGACTGATGCATAGTGTCTAGCAGCCATAATCCAAAGGATAAAGCAATACCGCCCACTAAAATAGGTCGCCGCAACTGAACCGCCATATCTTTTTTTCTAACCTTACTTTCACTACAATAACGTTTTCCGGGGATTTGCAGAAGCCTTACCGGGTCATTCTTGTCGTAGATAGGTTGTCGGTAAAGTCTCTATTGAGTTTTATTTTCTCTGCACAACAAATATAAGAAACATTCATCCCTCTCAACCCTAGACTCTATAGAAAAACCATTTTGACATAATTTATTTATTTAGGAAGAGTACAGCTTAAAGGCTTGGCAGCTAAAATTAAACTGGAACCTTGATCACGCCTGCCTGAGTCTACCTATGTTAATTAACGAAATGAGTTATGAGTGGGATTCCCTGCCTAAATCTCAACAACATTCACACCCAACTTTAACAATTTCCAGTCCCTTATCCTACCGTCAAACCGCTAAGGACAAGGCGAATTTAAAGGTAGAAAAAGCAGATGCTTTAGCCAAAAAAGGAGATTATGAAGGTGCGCTTCTTTATTACGATGAAGCAATAACACTTAAGACCGATTGCACCTCAGCTTGGTATCATCAGGGGGTAGCGTTACAGCATTTAGAACGTGAGGAAGAAGCTTTAGCGAGTTTCGACAAAGCGTTAAAGTTTAATCCTGATAATCCAAAAATATGGAACTATCGGGGGATTACACTACAAAAGTTAAAACGCTACGACCAAGCGATCGCGTCCTACGATAAAGCGTTAACCTTAAACCCAAATGATGTCAAAGTATGGTACAACCGGGCAATAGCGTTGCGGAAGTTCAAGCGGTATGAAAAAGCGATTGACTCCTACAATCACGCCTTAGCGATTAACCCCAACTATGGGAAAGCCTGGATTGATCGGGGGAACACATTACGGAAATTAAATCGCCAGCAGGAGGCGATCGCATCATACAATCACGCCTTGGCAATTCAACCGGATGATGATAGAACCTGCTGTAATCGCGGTTTCCTGTTGTATCAGTTACATCGTTATCAAGAAGCGCTGACATCCTTCGATCAAGCGATCAAGGTGAATCCCAACTCTGATAAAGCTTGGCATAATCGGGCGATGGTTTTAAATCACCTCGAACGTTACGAAGAGGCGGTTGAGAGTTGCGATCGCGCTTTGGAGATTAATCCTGATTATGAATTAGCCTGGAACACTAAAGCTGTTGTTCTGTTAAATTTAAAACGCTACGAATCGATGATTGAGTGTTATGATCACTCATTACAGATTCACCCCCAAAATTATTACACTTGGTATTTGCGCGGTAAAACCTTATTTAGGTTAGGGCGCTATGAAGACGCGATTGACAGTTATGATCAAGCCTTAGAACGTAAACAAGATTATCACTACTGGACAGAACGGGGAAATGCGCTTCAGGAATTACATCGGTATCAGGAAGCTATTACCGCTTACAATCAGGCGTTAAACTTGAACCCCAATGATGATGAACTGTGGATGCTACAAAACCTGGCGACTAATCGTAGGCGTGGGCAAAAATGGCATCAAAAGCTAATGGAATTGTGGCAGAAAATTAAAGCCTTGTTTTAGCAACGTCAAAGGAATAATGACTGTTTTTACCCTATTGCCTATTGCCTATTGCCTATTGCCTATTGCCTATTGCCTATTGCCTATTGCCTATTGCCTATTGCCTATTGCCTATTGCCTATTGCCTAGCGCGTAGCGCGTAGCGCTATAACTTACCACGGACTACCAATCATCATAAATCCAGACCAATAATAAGGATGAGATAAATCAACCTGTCCTAACTCAGCCAATTGTGGCGGTAACGATACCCCTCCTCGCGTTCCACTTCCGCGCAATTGTCCCCCTTCAATCACGACATTTCCCCGCAACATCGATAACTGGGCTTCTCGTAGCGCCTCTGCTTTAATTTGAGTCTGACCCAATTGGTTATACAACTCAGTCATTAAAGCCAATGTGCCTTGGTCACTTACTTGCCAAACACTACCTAAAGCACTTTTCACACCCGACGCCACCGCTAATCCAGCAAAGCCTAACTCCGCCTGATTATCCCCTACCGCCGTGCGACAAGCCGATAATACTAATAACTCCACAGGCGGATTATCCCAATTCATCTGTTGCATTTGGTCTAAAGTTAGCTTATCATTCCACAACTGCACATAGGAATTACTTGGTCCGCCAGATTTAAAATCGGCATGAGTTCCTAAGTGAATAATTTCATAAGGATAACGCTGGCGTTCTTGAATTAAATTCTCTAAGGTAAACTCCTGATTGAGAAAAACTTGACCACCCACTTCTTGGGCAATCGTTGATAACTCTACCGGAACCGCTGGTAACGGATTAAGTTCCGTAAATTCTGATGCCCCCATCGCTAAGATTCGCGGATTTGTCAGCCGCTGATAATTACTATTCATCAGGCTGAATGTGGGAATCATGCTGAGGCTGTAGTTTTCAATCAAAAACTGTTCACCATCATGCAAGACTGGCATAGGTATTGTCCGCAATCCCGCATCCATGGAAAAGAGTAACGTATCAATTTCAGCCGCTTCCAGTTCCGATGCAATCGGTGCAATTAACCACTGATAAAGTTGTTGCGCGGGTTTCAAATAACCATTCCCCCGACGGCGAAATGCATCCGTCAGTTGAACTCGCAGTTCATTTGTAACTCTTAGAAGTTGGTCACGATTAACTGGGATAACTTTAGTGACAGGTTCAGCAGCGGCGGTAAAGAGGACTAATTTCACTCCATCGGGTTGGGTTACCGCATAAATGACGGCGGAACGATTCCCAGTTTGACGTTCAATTTCTGCTAATGTTTGTTCAATACTGGCTAAGGAAATTGAATACTGAGAGAAATCTCGCCCAAAGTAATCCGCAAATTCTTTCAGTCGGGCTTGTTCTAAGGATTCAATATAGCGATTCGTCGCCCCTGTTGCATCTTGTAGGGTTAAAAGGGCGGTTGAGGCGTTGATAATCGGCAGCGCTTGATTAACATTATCGGTAGTGTTGATAAAAGACGAAGACTCACCAAGACTGTCTAAATCAATTCCGTTATACAGATTGTAAATAACATCCGGGGACAGCATTAAGTCTGGAGAAACAGGCGTTTCTGGCGGTACAGGTGTCTCTGGAGAACCTGCACCAATAATCTGAATATTTCCTGTGGTTTGATTACCGGGAAAGGATTCCACCGGAGAAATTGTCGCATCACCACTGGTAAGGGAGGCGGCTATCCCATTGATACTAGCATCACCGATTTCAAAGGGAGTTTCATTATCTCCCCCATGGTTAATTGTAATCGTACCCCCTTCACTCCCCCCAATGGTGGAGATACTTGCAGGTATGCCATTAGCAGCGGTAAAGATATCAGTGGCGCGGAAAAAGCTGTCAGTGGTAATATCAACGGCACCGCCTGTGATACCCCCTTCTGTATTAATCCAGCTAACTTGAATATCATTAGGGGCATTAAGGCTAACATTACCCCCTCCCCCGGAACCACCAGTGGTGTTAATTTTCCCAGTGGTAATTTCCCGATTGGCTTCGATGACAACATCCCCACCATTCGTCGGTGAACTACTATCCAGGATTCCACTACTAGCATCAATACTACCGTCGCTAGTCAATGTAATATTTCCAATACCTTGAGTTTCAACCGTACCACTTCCCAGCAGAGAAATACCAATATTATCTGAGGCGGTTGCATCTTGACCTATACTGCTAAGAAGAATATCCCCTGTATTAGAACTTACCTTTGTCCCCGAATCCTGAATCTGAATTCCGCGACTAGAAGCCTCTGTTCCCCCTGTACCCTCTAGAGTAATATTCCCTGAACCTGTGGATTCAACCACACCGCCACTCAGCATAAAAATACCAAAGTTATTGTTTCCCGTGGCATTTTCGGCTTCACCTCTTAGGAGAATATCACCATCGTTTGAACTTACGGTTCCTGAATTTTGAATCTGAATCCCTCGATTCCCATCTGTTCCCGTTTCCGCTGTACCCTCTAGAGTAATATTGCCGATTCCTGTGGATTCAACCACCCCACCCAGCATAAAAATACCAAAGTTATCGTTCCCGGTTGAGTCTCCACCAATGCCGTTAATTAAAATATCGCCATCCTCGGAACTTACCCGTGTTCCAGGATTTTGAATCTCGATACCGCGAGTCGCACTTGTCCCAGAACCACCAGTTCCCTCTAAAGTAATAGTACCTGTTCCTGTTGATTCCACAACCGTACCATTAGTCAGAAAAATTCCCGTTTTTGCTGCACCGTCACTACTTCCTCTGCCAGTAATCTCAATCGCACCATCTCCAGAATTGAGAGTTCCACCATTAAGCTGTACCGTTCCAATCGCATCACCGCCAAAGTTCCCCGGTTTTATGGAAATATTACCCCCATTGGTGAAAATTTGCGAGCCTGAGTTCATCACAAATTGGGCAACTCCGGATTCTCGCTGGGTGGCTACTGAATTTTCATCATTAATTGTGGCGCTAAAGTTGCCGCCGTCTAAAGTAATGACTACATTATTAATCGTGATACTTCTGCCCGCTTGCAGCGTCAACGTGCCAATGTTACTGGCATTGATACTCTGATTAATCGTAATATCATTATTCGCTTGCAGAACCACATTCCCCATTAGGGCATTAAATTGATCCGCATCAAAGGTAACTGACTTATCTGAATTCTCACCAAAGGCATTATTGAGATTGAAATCATCTGTTCCTCCATCACTAATCGTGATATTCTTCGGATCAAATAAGATAGTTCCTAGATTTCCCGATGTTGCCCCAACATCAATCAATCCTCGGAAAATCAAACTATCTCTAGCCGATATCTCCACCAAACCGCCATCACCGAAAGTTTCGCCCCCCGTGGCACTCACACTGCCATAAAAACGGTTGATTTCATCTGCCCAAGCCACAACCAGCCCAGCATTTCCATGTTCAAGTGCATCAGCATAAATAACGGAATCTGAACTTACAAATGTCTGTAAAGCATTCGGTATCGTACCTTGTCCTTGAAAGCCGCCACCAATCAAAACTGTGCCACCCCCATCACCACCAGAGGCATTAATTGTGGCATTGATGACTCCCACTTGTTCGCCCACTAGATAGACATTACCCCCCACTTGTTCACTAGCGGTATCAATCACGCCAGATAAAATTGTTGTTCCTGATATAGTGGGAATTACCACATCTGAACCGATGAGTCGCACCGTATTTGCTGACTCAACAATAACGCCTGTACTCTCTTCATCTTGTCCGGTGAGTAACTCAGCTAATTGTAATGGTGAAATTCCTTCTGCTGTTGGCAGGGAATCTTCCCCGGTTGCAGCTTCAATTTCTAACGACAGTAACATCCCGGCTTGAGAAATTCGGACTAACTTTTCTCCAGGAACCGCCGTAACTGTAATGGTTCCTCCGGGGGCGGAAAGGGTTCCCGTATTAATAACTTGACCCGCTAGTAGGGTTAAATTTTTGCCCTCACTTACTGCCAATTCACCTGCATTAATAATGCTTCCGGGCTGATCCATCGTAAACGCAAAACGATTCGGAGAACCGACTAAGGATTGATAGTCCGTCTCACCACTGAAATTAAACCAACCATTCTCAAACCCAATTCCATTTGCCGTCGTCGCCGTAAAACTTCCTGGCACATTCAGACTGGCATCCGACCCAAAAATAAACCCCGATGGGTTCATCAGAAATAGATTAGAGTTTCCCCCACTGACCTGAATTAACCCATTAATAATCGATGCTTCGTTCCCAGATACTCTACCCAAAATATTTTGAATCTGAGGATTCGATAAAAAGTTAGCAACTTGATTAGCATCGAGTCCAAATTCCTGGAAACTATGGAACAAATTCGCGCCATCTCCGGAAAGCGTTCCGCCTGTAATATTAAACTGGTTCCCTTCTAAATTAATACTTGTATTCGTTCCATCATCAGCCGCCGTTATCGACTCGGCTTGTAGTGGTTCCTGCTTCAGAAATACCAATGGGATGAACAAGACTATCCCTAACCAACGGCTGAACTGAATCGGTGTAGACATGAGTTTTCCCTGATTTTGAGGTAGAAATGCACTGGACTGGTTTAATGGATTAAATCGATCAAAAATCACCCTATCGGGGGTAGTGAATCGACTAAGAAGAGGTTGTTATTGATAACCTATCAACCCAAGCTATCTTTAGTTTCGCTTTAGTGAGGTTGCAGGGTTACTACATTTATGCCTGATTTTGTCGCATTTTTCTCTAGTATAAAGAAATAAATGTCAAGTGTCAGCGTGCTAGAAAAAAATCTAGCTAAAATGAGTTAAAACTACAAAACTATGCTATAGCTTCAGAACTGAACTTTTGATGAGGTTTTATATTATAGAGTATGTCTCAAGGATTTGTGAAATCTTGGGTTCCCTCTTTTCTCGTCCCGGATTGAGTTAGGGCGATACGTCCTATCGGACACGCTAGCGCGATCGCAGATTCAACTCCTGAAATGGTTCTGCATCCTCATCCAGAGTAATTGTCCCTGGTTGGGCGGGTTGCTGATTGATTTGCAGCGTGAATGTCCCCTGGGGTAACTGTTCCAGATAATAAACACCCGCCCCATTCGTGACAGAAAATCGTCGTTGTTCGCCATCGGCGCTAATTGCTTCTACCCTCGCCCCAGCAACCACATTCCCTTGGGCGTCAGTCACTACCCCAGAGAGAGTATAGGATAACACTAAGGGAACCTGTACAAGTGTATAACTTCCCGCCACCACTTCAACCGCATAAGCATCATTGACGGTTTGCCAATCTAGGGGAAATCCAGACGGATCAAAGTCGAGACGATAGATTTCCGGTGGTAAGCGTAGCCGAATTCCATTGGCTTGGACTTGGGGACGAAAGGATTGAATCGGTTGGTTATTCAGAATTAATAATAACTCTGGATTTTCGGTGTAGATGTCTTCACCGCTATCTAACTTACCATTATTGTTATGGTCAAAAAACGGCTGAATCAATATCCCGCCGCGATCGCGAAACCGATCCGATTGGCGATCGCCTGGAGTTACCCCTTCCTGTACATTTAAACTCGCCACCAATTCTAAGCTATAATTCGCCTCATTTGAGGTTAGCGATACCCCATCATACCGCCCCCGCACCAGCACACCTGGTATAATCGTCGTCTGTACCTGGGCAATCCAGCCCGAACCCTGAGAACCAACCCCATAACCCAACTGAGTGTCCCACAAATAACTCCCATCGGGCGATCGCGCTTTGGATCGATAACGCCAGCCAATTGTGGCGAAAGTATCCCCCTGCTGAAGGTTGCGGGTTTCATAACTCAGCAGTACAGAATAGCCATCACCGAGAAAACGGCGCGATAGATTATAATTCAACTCAGACCGAAATCCCAACTCATTCCCCTGATGATTCAATTGGAGAAATCCTAACCGTTGTGTCGCATTCCAGCGCCAGCGATTTTGGTCATCAAGCGTCGCCCGGGCAAAGGTAAAAAAACCACGACGACTGAATCCTGTTTGCATCCCTACCGCCGTCCCCTCGCGACTATTATAGGTTCCCAAAACCGTCAAACGCGGAAAGATGCGCCAATTCAGGTTAAGCCGTTGGGACAAGCGATCGCTATTAAACTGTAAACTAATCGTAGAGGTTGGTTCATAACGCAAATTCGCATTAATATCCCAATCCCCCTCTTGATCTGGACTCAACACCGACGCCGCCACTTCCAAAGGTATCCCATTAGGGCGAAAAAATACATCCGCTAATCCCCTCGCTGCTTGGTCATAAATCCCCCCCACCCCAATCGTCAAATCTTCCGATACCCCCCACCGTTGGGCAATTCCCCCCTGAAAATTCTGCCATTGTCCAATAAAGTTTTGATTGTTCAATCCAGGTGGTTGATGAGTCCAACCTACCGAAACAATCGTCGCCGCAGCCCCATCCGGAATTTGCCCCGGAACCGTCGAAAACGTCGCCTCTCGCACCTCCGGTTGAGCCGAAAGGCGTCCTTGAGGATATAATAAAACCCGATAATTCCCCAACCGTTGACCGCCAATCGGTACATCCTCAAACCGATAAACCCCCGACGAATCCACGAGAACTTCAGCCAAAACGCGATCGCTAAATCCCTGTGTCAGCCGTACCAACGTCCCAGCTTCCGCTTCACCCACAATCGTCTGTCCCACCTGCGACGCCTGTAACCGTTGTCCTGGACTAAATCCACCCCCACCAAACGTCACCGGAGGTGTAAACCCTTGTCGCTGAATCGTCGTGATTCCCCAATAATCCCCCCTCCCCTGACTTCGCCAAAACGTCGGTTGAGAACCCACCACATAATCCGCCGCATCCGTTTGTCGCAAATACTGGGCTTCTGTGAGACTCCAACTCGGCGAGTCTAAGAAATCCGGTTGATTTACCCGGACATACCAACTCCCTGATAACAACGTCCCCACCGCCGCTAATTCCCCCCGATAACTCAGAGACGAAGACTCAAAACCCGACGTTGACTCTGATCCAGTCGCCGTAATCCGTTCCTCAATCGCCGTTAGCGTCAAATCCGTCGGCGTAATTCGAGGTAAACCGTCCAGTTGAACGGGGGTTTCTGTCGCCGCAATCCCCCCCGTTTTCTGTCCCAACCACGGCGGATTCAGGATAATCGCATACTCATTAATATCAAATTCTGCGGCAACACCGAGTAACGTTTCTACCTCTTGAATCGACAACACCAACCCCAACTCCGGGTCATTCCGTAACTCTTGAGGATTCAGGCGAATAATCAATCCAGGCGATCGCACGTCTAATTGTCCATCCGCTAACGGCGTCACCTCCAGCTTCAACGCCTGAACCACCGCATCATAAGGAATCAACCAATTCTCAAACTCAACCGCTTGACTACCATCTTCCTGTCCCCGTACCAAGACACTAAAAATCACCGGACGTCCCCCAACATTCACCCCCACCGGAAAAACCGTAAAACTATCAGAATTTTCGATAACCGGAGTCCCTGAATCCTCCCTCTCAATTTGACTAATTGTATCCTCATGAAAATTGGAATAGCTAACAGAACAAGCCTTAGCCGCCATTCCCACAACCAAACCAACAATTATCGCAATTTGCCACAAAACAGAATCCACACGTAGGGGCGCCCGGAAAACCTACAATTTTTAACATAAACCCCTTTTATTGGGACGGGGAACAAAACGCATCGACTCCCCAACTCAAACCATCAACAACCCTCTGCGTTCCTCTGCGCCAACCTCTGCGTTCCTCTGCGTTAAAAACGATCAACATAGAATAAAATTCAACTAACTTCCCAACTGGCTAGAGTGTCGAAATAATTTAATTAGTGGCACTAGCCGGAATCATCAAATCAACACTAAACGGCTGTGTCCGTCGCTCATCATCTTCAGCCCAGATCAACTCACCCGTAACCTGATATTGACCCGCCGCCAATTGCCCTTCATCAGGATAATTCAATAGAAACTGACGCTCACTCTCAGCCACAATTCCCGTCGGTTTCAAACTCCCCATATCTATAACCGTATCTCCCTGCTTTAACCTCCAACTCACCGCTGCTCTAGCCGATGCCATTCCAGTATTATTCACCAAAACTTGAATCTGTCCTAGTTCTGAATTCCAACTCCCACTCTCCACTGTCAAATTTGGCGATAACTCTCCCTGACGCACATAAATTGTTGTGCCAATTCGGGCAGTTAAAGCGACAGAATTGCCACCACTATCCGTCGTTTCCTGAAGCGTTTCCGTAAAAACAACGGCTCGATATTCCCCATCTGGCAAACTGGGTGGAAAGCGAGTAATTAAACGGATGCGTCGCTGCACTCCCGGTGGTACAGTTAATTCCCTGGGTGAAAATTGCAGGTAAGGCGTTAAATCGTTAGGGCTAGACTCCAAGCTTTGAAACCCATTATCCCCATAGGTAAAGGGTTCAGCATAAACTCGTCCCCGAAAAGGTTGATTACTGGTATTAGTAACATTAATAATCGCCTGAGCTTGACCCCGATTAGCTTGGGCTTCAATCACTAAAGGAGAAACACTCATCTGCGCTTGCGCCGCACCTGCACAGAGTAAAGCCGCCGATAATGCCCAGCGACTGAGGCGGGTAACGGTTGGCAAGACGGAATTAAAACCTAGAGTCATAGCCGTATCAGGGAAGGGTATCAGAGATGGGTAGGGGGTAGGGGGTAGGGGCGAGTCGCTGCACTAACGTAAACGGGACAACCGACTAATGAACTCGACTCGCCCTGCTAACGTAAATTGGACAACCGATTAATCAACTCGACTCGCCCTGCTAACGTAAACGGGAAAACCGATTAATCAACTCGACTCGCCCTACTAACGTAAACGGGAAAACCGATTAATCAACTCGACTCGCCCTGTTTGAGAATGAGAAATTGAAATACTCCCCAACTAACCCTGATTTGGGTATCGTTGGGGTCTTCTTGCGGAATTGGATAAGGGCTAAGGTTCCCTTACTACAAACCTCCTACGGAACAATTGTTAAAGTGACAGCATACTGATAGATTCCAGCTTCAAAAAGTCCAGTGTTATCAACGCCCAGATCAACTTCTACAGTTTGTCGCAACCCGTCACCAGGGTTAGGAGGAAGAGGAAAAATGGGCATAGATAAACCAGGACTACCCCCACTACCGTCAGCAGGACCGCTATAGAATGTTTCTGCACCTGGAACTGTTGCCCGTGCGTTTAAATCAGCATCTAAACCTGGGGGTAAAGCACCCGGAGGAGGAGGGAATTCTGGATTAGTGGGAGTAAAAGAGACAAAACGAGCATCACTAATTTGAAGTTTTGCTCCTGATGTATTACAGGAAACATCAACAGTACCCGATACACCTCCCGGCGCATCAGAGGTAATAATTGCACTCCCAGGTCCTGGACCCGTTGGTGGTCCACCGCCAGAATACACCAACACACCTGGAACCGGAGTCGCAAAACTACAACTCTCCCCAATATTCCCTTCAAAAATGACATCAACGGATTGCGCCAACACGTTCGGACTAAACGCCACCGCACCCGCCAGAACAAAGCCAGATAAAACTAAACGACGAATCATGGTAAACCTCCTTAAGGTATATGCACAAATAAACCAATCATCGATAAGCGAATTAAGGGATAACCGTCAGCGTCACCGCATAATTGTAAGTCCCAGCCGGAAAGGGTACCGGTCTTTCCACACGCATATCGACTTCTAAATCACTAATTCCCACCGGAAGATTCACCGTCACATCCCCCGTATCCGCCGTCACCTGTTGTGTACCAAAGCTGACAAACGTGATGTATGTTGTGCCATCCGGATCAGGTGTTGACCCAGAGATGAAACTCGGCGGTGAAACTGTGAGTGTAGCAGAGGTGTTAGACTGTAACGTCACCGTTGCTGGATTGACAGATTCTATAACATTAGGCAGTTGAACTGAACCACCGCTAGCCGTTGTTTCCACCGTACCCAAGACAACTTGATCAAACGTTACTTCAATGGGAACACTAGCTGTAAATGGAATATCAACGGATTGAGCCAGCGCCTCAGAACTCAACCCTATAGCACTGGCTAGGGTTAACGTTGATGCAACGGCATAAAAACGAAACATTTAACGCTCCTCTAGGGTAGCTGTTTCAAGTCTATCTTAAGTTTTGCTAGGACAAAAATCTAATTTATCCTTTCACTAATAATTCGTCAATTTCTTTTAAATTTCGTAATCTTCCCCAATCCGGGGATTGAGTAATATCATGTCCGGTCAAACCCCCCTGAAGAAAAATGCCTGAAACCCTGGTTATTACAAGATTGCCATTATTGGCAATCCTCAGGACATGATATAAAGGGCGACCCGATCAGATTAAGTGGATACAATTGTTGATTAATGCAAGCGGGTCGCCCCTACAGTGAGGATTAAACTTTGAAGTGATGATCGAGTCTATAGGTCGGCACATTTTCCCATGATAAAAGTATAGCAAAAAAAGAGCGATCGCACCCAAAACCCCCAAAAATCTGTGACTGTTTTTAAGTATCGCTAAACCATCTGTTCCATACGGCGAAAATCGAGTTCGACTTCTGCCCATAACGAACGATTGTGAGGATCAGTTTTTAGGGCTTTCTTCAAATAAATTCGGGCTTTATTTAATTGCCCATCCTTCACCAAATACCGTCCCCAACATTGATAGGTAATCGCTTGCCATTGTCGCACCTCTGGGTCTTGGGGAATCCGTTGCGCCAACCCCTCCACCAGCGCGATCGCCCGGGCAAATCGTTGTTCTTTAAGTAATTGCTGTAAACGCTCATAGAATGTCCATTTGAGCTGATATTCAATCTCTGATAGAGGAGGAATGGAGGGAGGTTGGGCTGGCGGCTGCTTGGTCACCGTAACCGTCTGGGAATCCTCCGCCGAGTGAGTTGTCCCAGACGGTTTAATCGCATTCAGCAGCAGCTTATACGCCTGTGTCAACTCAATAAACTTAGTTTGAGCCAGCCCGTCACCGACATTGACATCCGGATGACACTGGCGTGCTAAACGCCGATACGATGCCTTAATCTGCGATCGAGAGGCGCCATCGCTTAAACCTAACAATCGATAACAATCCGCCAGATTCATCTCAAGGACAAGCACTGATAGAGGTAGAGGCAGTATTTTAGAACTGCCCCACCGATTCTGTCTATCTTAACTTGCTCGTTCCTCAATCACCCGGTCAATCAGTCCGTATTCCTTCGCCTCTTGCGCGGACATGAAAAAGTCGCGATCGATATCTTTTTCAATCTTCTCAACCGTTTGACCCGTCTTATCCGCGTAGATTTGGTTGAGTTGACGCCGGATACGCAAAATCTCCCTGGCTTCAATCTCAATATCCGTCGCTTGTCCGCGCACACCGCCAGAGGGTTGGTGAATCATAATCCGCGAATGAGGTAACGCCAACCGTTTCCCCTGCTTCCCCGCCGTCAGCAGGAACGATCCCATCGACGCCGCTAAACCGACACAAATGGTCACCACATCCGACTTAATATGCTGCATGGTGTCATAAATCGCCATGCCTGCGGTAACTGAACCACCGGGAGAATTGATGTACAGATAGATATCTTTGTTGTTGTCTTCAGAATCCAGGTAAAGCATCACCGCGATGATCTGATTAGTAATCTCATCATCGACTTCTTTACCCAGAAAAATAATCCGTTCCCGATAGAGGCGATTGTAGATATCAATCCAATCGCTGTAAGGAGAACCAGGAAGTTGATAAGGGACTTTAGGAACGCCAATAGGCATAATTTACTCCGAATTCTAGAAAACGTTTTGAATACTGTGTAGGGGCGGGTTTGACAACTATCGTTTCTTCCCTCACCCAAATTCAACTAAACCTGCCCCAGTACGTGTCATGGTTCGTCTGGTAGGATGGCAATGGTTTAGGCATTAATCAGGAGGGTTGTCTCGAAGGAGAACAGCAAAACTGCCTGAATGTCGTTGAAAGAGTCGCGATTAAGACGCACTGGCGGCGATAGCAGCCGGAACCTCATCGCTCTCTAACACCCGATCAATCAAGCCATACTCTTTTGCCTCATAAGGCGTCATGTACAACATCCGCTCCATATCCTTGGTAATCTTTTCGGCAGATTGACCCGTATTTTTTGCCAAAATCCCCATCATGGTGATCTTATTGGCTAGCACTTCCTTCGCCCGAATTTGGATATCCGTGGCTTGACCCCTTGCATAACTCTTGGGTTGGTGCAGCACAATTGAGGCATTGGGTAAGCTTGCCCGACAGCCTTTTGTACCCGCTGACAGCAACATCGCCGCCATCCCCATTGCCGAACCAATACAAATGGTATGGATGGGGGGTTGAATGTAATTCATCGTGTCACAGATGGCAAAGGCTTCGGTTTCAAAGCCAATCGGTTCACCATCGTAACGGGAGGTTCCTGTGGAATTAATGTAGATTTTAATCGGCTTGTCGGGATTGTCGTACTGCAAATACAACAGTTCTGCCACAATCAATTCGGTGACTTGTGGCACCAAGGGTAAACCTAGATAGACAATCCGCTCATTGAGGAGCAGTGACGGTAAATCGGGTGGTGGGGTGCGGTAGTTTTGCCGACCATAGTAAGTTGATTGAACTGCCTGAATCGGTTGTTTCATGTTTTCCGTGTACACGACTGCATATTTGTAGAGTTAGGCATAACGTAGACCGCGTAGGTCTTAGGCTGGTCAGGTATGGACAATTTCGGTACCCCCGGCTTAAGCCGTGGGGTTCCTGACTGGGGAATGCAATAATGGCGCTATCTTTAAAACATAGTAGCGTGCTTGTGAAGTTGGCTGGGGGGGTTCTTTCGATTGATGGCGATTCGGGGTGTATCCTGAACCACCTCACTCCTTCATTAGTACCGATGTATTACACCAAGGTTACTATAGTCTTTATTACTGGCTTAGGAGTTTTAGATATGAAAGTTGGTTTACACCCTGCCCTCAGCGATACTAATCTGGATGCCAATCAACCCAGTTCCCAGCGTCAGTTATCGATCGCGATTCGGGCAATTACCCAATCCCAGGATCAGTCGCTACCGTTGAATTTATGCTTAATTCTCGATCACAGTGGGTCAATGCATGGGCGTCCACTGGAAACGGTGAAAAAAGCAGCGATGCAACTGATTGAACGACTCAAGGAGGGCGATCGCATCTGTGTGATTGCCTTTGATCATCGTGCCAAAGTGTTGGTTCCCAATCAAGCGATCGATAATTTGAACACGATTAAATCCCAAATCCGCCAACTGTCTGCCGATGGGGGAACGGCGATTGATGAGGGGTTGAAACTGGGGATTGAAGAAGTAGCCAAGGGAAAAGCTGACGCCGTGTCTCAAGTGTTTTTGCTCACGGATGGCGAAAATGAACATGGAGATAATGAGCGCTGCTTAAAATTAGCCCACTTCGCCGTTGAGCATAAGCTGACGATCAATACTCTAGGATTTGGGGCAAGTTGGAACCAAGATGTGCTAGAAAAAATTGCCGATTCGGGCAGTGGTACGCTTTGTTATATTGAACAGCCGGAGCAAGCCGTACAGGAGTTTGGACGCTTGTTTAACCGTATCCAAGCCGTTGGCTTGACCAATGCTTACTTATTATGTGAATTAATGGATGGTGTGCGGTTTGCCGAATTCAAACCCATCGCTCAAGTCGCCCCGGATACGATTGAACTCCCCCTGCAACCCCAAGGCGACCAATTTGTCGTCCGCTTGGGTGATTTGATGACCGATGCCGAACGGGTGATTCTGGCAAATCTGTATATGGGACAACTGTCTCCAGGGTATCAGGCGATCGCGAAGCTGCAAGTACTCTATGATGACCCGGCTACGGGGGAAGAGGGGTTAAAGTCGGAACAAGTTCCAGTGGAGATTAACGTTCAGAGTACCTATCAACCGTCTCCCAATACCAAAGTCCAACAATCGATTCTGGCATTAGCCAAATACAGGCAAACTCAAATAGCCGAAGCCAAACTGCAAACAGGCGATCGCTCTGGCGCTGCCACAATGTTACAAACGGCGGCTAATACGGCAATCCAAATGGGAGACAAAAGTGCCGCCACGGTGCTGCAAACTAACGCGACTCGTTTGCAATCTGGGGAAGAACTCTCAGACGCCGATCGCAAGAAAACTCGGATTGTGTCCAAAACCATCTTGCAGGATTGAGACTCTAGCATAAGGCTCCAAGGCTCCAAGGCTCCAAGACACCAAGCCGATAAATGGTGCTGAGGGGGTGACAAGGAATGCCCCACCCCCCACACCCATACCCCACACTCGACACCTATTTTACAATTCTTAATATCATTTCTCATCATATCAGTTTACCCTAAGCATTTGGGACAGTTTTGATACGTTTTGGACGTAAAAATACACAAGTCGTAAACCTTAGGGATAGGAAATTTAACATGAGTACCAATCTAGCCACCCAGTTGCGTGAGGGAACCAAAAAAGCCCACACCATGGCAGAAAACGTGGGATTTGTCAAATGCTTTTTGAAAGGCGTCGTTGAAAAGAACTCCTACCGGAAACTCGTCGCCAATCTCTACTTCGTCTATAGTGCGATGGAAGAAGAAATGGAGCGCCATCGTCAACATCCAGTTCTCTCAAAACTCTACTTTCCCCAACTCAATCGCCAGAAAAGTCTAGAGCAAGACTTGCACTATTACTACGGTGCCAACTGGCGCGAACAAGTAGCACCTTCAGCCGCAGGGAAAGACTACGTGCAGCGAATTCGCGACGTGTCCGCCTCTGAACCCGAACTCTTAGTCGCCCATTGCTACACGCGCTATCTGGGCGATTTATCCGGGGGGCAAATCCTGAAAAAGATTGCTCAACGGGCGATGAATTTATCCGAGGGTGAAGGGACAGCGTTTTACGAGTTTAAAGACATTCCTGACGAAAAAGCATTCAAAGTCAAGTATCGTCAAGCCTTGGATGAACTCCCCATTGATGACGCCACAGCCGAACGGATTGTTGATGAGGCAAATGCGGCATTTGGCATGAATATGAATCTGTTCAATGAATTAGAGGGAAATCTGATTAAAGCCATTGGTCAGATGCTCTTCAACACCCTAACCCGTCGTCGGAGTGGTGGTAGCACAGAACTGGCTACGGCTGAATAAACCCTGGTTAAAAACCTTGTAGAGACGTTGCATGTAACGTCTCTACAATCTGGAAAAAAATGATTTTATATACCGAATTTGGTATTAGCTGTGGAAAACAGGGGGAGGCAAATGATGGCGGTTTTCCATTTAAAGAAAGACCAGCAGAGTAATTATCAAGAGGAACCCCAAAAGATTGGGCAAATAAAGCAGTTTAGGAATTAGGCTATCTTTATACTGAAAAGCAGGAAGATTAAACCGCGAGGAATACAAACGCGAATTAATTGCCACCAGCAAAATCAATAGATATAGGGCAAAGTAAAAATAATCAATATACAGCAAACCGGCGGCAAGAATATTTTGTCTCAGATTAATCTGATCGAGAATTACAATAAACAGAAACGCTCCTGTTACCTCAATTGCCTCTAGGGGACTCAGACGGTTAACGATACTTTGGATGAAGAACAGCAAGATAGCAATAATCGCTGGCGTTAGCATGTTCGTGATGAATATGGTCAGGAAATCTCGTTCAATGAGAATGGTAAAATAAAGTTCTGGGAAATTTTCCTGTCCGACATAATTCTCGATACCAAAATTGATGTTATAGTCATTCAATCGATACTGAAAGAAACTCTCCTTCAAAGTCCAACCCGGTAAAACAAAATCTTTTTCTACACCAGGAAGTGACGTAGGAATCATCAGTTCGTACCATAAACTTTTGGTACTACCTTGATAAGCCCGAAATACGAGAATGGAAAGGAAAAAGAAAAACCCAATCGAAGTCCTTGTGGACTTTATTCGTCAAATCCCCAGTAGTAGATTTCCTCAAGATTACATTCGTCCGCTCCTCTTGATAGACTCACTAATCTTGTACACCTACAGCAAAAAATTAGCCTCTGATACCTTAATGCAACTCATACAAAAAGGCTCCAATGCAGAAAGCTTAAATTTATAGACGAACTATTTTTCCGCCTACTTTTATTTTACTAATGGGTTGTTTCTGCAATATAACAAAGACTTTATGAGATGTCATTAAGTTTACAAACTTTTCTAATCAAGCCACCTGCTGAATCGCCTCCCTTGTAGTAGGAAGCATCCTATTTTGGTTTTGGCAAATATATTTCTCTGTAGAAATTTAAATCGTGGTTTCCTCCAGCTCGCGCAGCAGTTCGGCTTTTGGGCGGCTTCTGCTGCTGCTAGCGCCTTTTTACTTTCCTCAATCCATGCTTTTGCCAAAGTAAACCCAGTTGATCTTGCCAGTGCATATAGCGCTTTCCCAGGGTGTGAGGTATACCTAAATGTAGGGACGCAAAGCTTGCGCCCTTAACGATGTATTGCATCAAACCGGAAATTGCTATATCTATATATGATATGGATGCTGCTGTGCTTCTTAATGAATCTTTACAAAATAAGCCACAATTAATCCAGCCAAGTGGTTGCCAACGTTAGCTGATTGCAATATTATTCAACATAGTGTAACAACGTCATACGCCAGTATGACAGAAACTGGATTTAAGAGCCTGAGACACGGTGGCTAGACCCTGGCAGTCTGTGACTTCAGTTCTATTTTGTGATCACGAGCAAGAATGTTACACCGATATCCTGCCAAAAGCCACCTCAGTTGCACAAGTATTATCGAGTAGAACAAAGTCCCTGACTGGCTTCTACTATCCAGGAGAAGCGGGTTGGAGAAACCTGGCTTGTCGGTACTCGGTTAAAAATGACGAGAAAATATACTTTAATTGTTGTTCAAAAATTTTTTAGCGAATAATGCAACAAATCTTTACTAAAAAACAACTAAATTTACAAAATGAAGCTTTAAGCTTAACACTCTTAAACATGGTGAGTTCAAAATTTATAATCAGACCTTCGGGAAGCGTGTATTTAAGTTTTTTCCAGAGCTTCGCGGATGAATTACGAATTTTTTTGAAAAAGATTTTTAATCTCTCGTCAGAGATTAATTAAAGTTATAGAGGATGTAATTTTATATTAAATTCACATAAACATGGGGACAATAATGTTGACGTCTTAAGCCTGAATCACTGGTCAGGAAAGGGATACAGGAAATAAATATGTCAGTTTAGTATCCCTTAAATTGTTTTTTTTTAGTAAAGATCCCCAGAAGGACTAGATAGAAACGCCAAACTAATGCCATTATTAATTAAGAGGAGAGTATTGAATGGTCGCGAAATTAGAAAAAATTAAGGGTGCATTAACAGTGCGTAACAAAGCGCAAAGCTTATTAACATTAAGAGTTCGCGATCGCTAGCGGAGTTTTACCTTTTGTCAACTTAATCATGTTTTGGAGTTATAACCTATGTCTAAACTAATGAACCGTACCTCAACTGCCACTGTAGACGCTAAAATTGCCACATCTGCGAACTCCACCTATTGCGGTGGTGGTGGCAGCATTCCCGATGGAGTGGCTAGTTTTCAAGATGAGATTGTGGTGACTGAAAATATCGCGATTAGTAACGTCACCGTCACGCTGAAGAATTTAGAACATACTTGGGTAGGCGATTTGATTGCCCAGTTACGTCATCTCGAAAGCGGGGTTGTGGTTGACTTGTTCCGGCGTCCCGGACAACCGCAATTTTCGACCAGTGGCTATAGCAATGATTTAAATGGGGATTACAGCTTTAACGATAACTATTCCCATAGCTTTGACTCCGTATCGGCGTCTCATGCGGTGATTCCCAGTGGTAACTATTGTGCAACTCAGGCTTTGTCCGTGTTTGAAGGACGCTCATCTGCGGGTACTTGGCAACTGATTATTAATGATTGCTCTGCGGGTGACTCCGGTTCACTAGAGTCTTGGACTCTCAATTTAGAATAAACACAAAAGCTGACTAAACCTGCATTCTCAGGGAGAAAAGCAGAAATCGTTCATCAGTGCATAAGGTTCTCCAAAGCATAAGTACGTTGAGTTAGCACTTGAGAATACAGGTTGATCTGTTTTATCAAAGCGTAGGACTTTGACTGGCAAAAGGAATGTTGGCTCTGGAATAAGCTGTCACGCATTTATAGCAACCGCCATAGCGGTTAGGACACATCATTTATGTAGAGACGCGCCATGGCGCGTCTCTACAATGGTGCTTAACGCACTACAAGGATTTCGCAATTCTTGACATTATGGTTTAAATGCCGAACAGCTTAGAACAACCAACGTTTCTTTTGCTGATGGGGTGACAAGGGACTTGAAGGTAATACTGGGTATGGGGTGTAGGGTGTAGGGTGTAGGGAAAAATTGAACTTTACTGAAAGCCCGACTACTTATCATCAAAATAAACGGGTGGCGAAGTTTTGCGATCGCGTCGGCGAGATTGCCCTGGCTTTGAGAATGGCAGCAGCTAAACAGGTATAAGACAAAATCCCCACCACCGCCAACAATAAACTACTGACAAACCCACTAGCATTCCACAAGGCGTGGAGAATCGCCGCACACAGATAACCCGTTGCCAGAATTTGCCAAGCTTTTCGCGGTTTGAGAACACTTAAGCCGATAAAATAACCAAAATAGCCACTATAAGCAATATGTCCGGCAACTGAACCCAGTAGACGGGGGATAAGTAATTGCAATCCCATCAGTTGAGCCGATCCTTGACCCGCTTGAAAAGTTACGTTATCGATAATATCCGGAACATACTGTCCTAAGGTTTCCAACAGGGTAAAACCCACCCCTGACGCCGTACCTAACAGAATCCCATCCAACGGTTCCCAGACGCCAATCTGTTCTCGCCAAGGGGAACGCAACAGTCTACCCAAGAAATACGCCCCAATAATTGGCAGGGCTTTGAGTAATTCCTCCATCAAACCCGCCCCGAAAAACATGCGGATTAGCAGAGACGTGAAACTAATCAGTTCTCCTTCTTCCGGTAAGCTTCCCGGTAAGATGTCGCGAAAAACGATAATCGATAGAGGTAACAACGGACTGGTTAAAATTAAACCCGTCGCGATCGCACATCCCAAGAATACCCACCACGGTTTTGGTTTACCACAGAGTTGGTAGACAAAATAAGAAGCCGCACCCGTTAAATAGGTTGCCAATAGTAGATTAAACACCATTGCCTGACCGACCGCCATAAACATTAACACCACAAACACCACCGTGAGAATGGCGGGTCTAAGAAACGCCTTTTGGGTTAAATCTTGTCCCGTTGAAGCGAGGGGAAACAGTTGGCTAAAGGTAACCGTATCAGGAGTTTTATGTGCGATTACACTGACAGATGTCAGCGATGACGCTGAAGAAACGGGTGAAACTGGGGACGGAGACGGACTAAACTGGCACTCAAAAATAAACTGAGGACCATCTTGACCCAATTCAATGCGATCGCCTGCATGTAATTGACAGCATCCCCGTAACGGATACCCATTAACATACGTCCCATTAATACTATTGAGATCACAAATTTCCCAACCCTGCTTCCAGGGTGAACAGGGACGAATCGTGGCATGACGTCGCGATACAATTAAATATTGATTCGGGTTTAAGGCAATTTGGCAGCTTGGATCACGACCAATCACCGTCTCCTCATCCTCAGACAAAGGATAGGGCGATAAATGTCTAGCTGTACCTCTGCCAGCAAGAGGTCGTAAAAATCCACGGCAATGTTGACCAGTCATCAGTAATGTCCATGAGCTTGGAAACCGTGTTTTAGCATGGGGTTTGCTTCCTTCGTAGGGGTTGACCAAAGACCTCGTAGGGGCTCTTCTGTGCCCATCCGTTTAAGGTGCAAACTAATACAGGGCGAGCGTTTCACCCTCATCCCCTAACCCCTTCTCCCATCAAGGGAGAAGGGGAATAAAGAAGCTTCTGGCATCACATCGAGAAACCCTTTTCTTCTTGCTCCCCTCTCCCAAGCTTGGGAGAGGGGCTGGGGGTGAGGGCTGGCGTGGGTGAGGGGTTGAGCTTAAGTTGACACCAATGTTCTGTGCCGTACCCCTACAATTAAATTCTAAAGGACAACAGAAAACGGACGCAAAACCCCAGGGAAACATAGTTCTACTGATTTGCTCTCGCATCACGAACAGCCGCATAGAACAAAAAGCCACTCAAGGGAATACTACCCGCGAGGATAATTTCTGTGACGGATGCACCTAACTGGGGTGTTCCTGAAGAGAGTTCAAAAATTGAACCCACAGCCGCAATGGCGGTAATACAGGAACCCATCAAAAATAAACCGCTTTTTGGTGTCATTCAATTAAACCTAACGAAAAATATTAAAAAACAAAACCAGTTGGTAAAAAGTCCATGGATTGCTCCATGGACAAGACACTAGCACAGTTAGGCTGCGATTTTCTAAGACTTAAATGGTTTAACCGCTTGGGTAGAAAAGCCATACTTTTGCAGTTCTTCTGCCAAAACCAATCCATTTTCCACCCGATCCACAAACATAACCCCAGTCAGGTGATCCATTTCATGTTGAATGGCGCGAGAAAGTAAACCATCTGCCTTTAATCTTTGCGGGCGTCCATTCTCATCTTTGTAGGCAACTTCCACCTCTACCGGACGTTTGACATCTAAGTAGACGCCAGGAACACTTAAACACCCTTCTTGAGCATCACATATACTCTGACCAAAACGCTTAATCGTGGGGTTGATCAGAATCAAGGGGGGATTTTCTGGGTTATCCGGTTCGCAGTCGATGACAATGATTTGTTTATTCACCCCAACCTGTGGTGCTGCCAAGCCGATACCATCTGCGCTATACATGGTTTGCAGCATCTGATGCGCTAACTGTCGGATGCTTTGGTCTACTTTAGCCACCCGCTTCGCTGGTTGACGCAAAACGCGATCGCCCAGATAGTGAATCTCTAGCGGCGGGTTGTCTAGTTTTTTCTTTTCGACAATAACTTGAGCAGTCATGGGCATGGGAAACTTCTAAATCCAGCAATCTTATTGACACTTCATTTTTTTTATCCTAGCAGTTATCACTCTGGGTGGAATTCGGTTCATCCACCCTTGAGCAAAAGAGGGTCTCTAGGATAGAGTGTCTTAATGTTCAAAGATATCTCGATAGAGGAGCAAATCCAAAGACACCATCACGGATAACGCCTCAAAGCACTCTTGGGCAAGTTGCCAACGCTCTTCTCGTTGCAACATGGTAATCAGTTTCTGCCGCACGGACAGCAAATAACGGACATCATTCGCCGCATACCGCAGTTGTTCATCGGAAAGGTTATTGGGATTCCCCCAATCTGAACTCTGGGAACTTTTATCCAGTTCCACCTGTTCGAGATCCATGACTAAATCCTTCAGCCCATGGCGGTTGGTATAGGTACGGGCAAGTTTACTGGCAATTTTTGTACAAAATACAGGTTGGACGTAGATGTCCAGATTTTGGCGTAAGATGGCGAGATCGAAACGGGCAAAGTGAAAGACTTTTAAGACAGTTTGGGCTTCCAGCAACTGCTTCAGATTAGGGGCTTCAGTTTGTTTTTTATCAATGCGGATCACCGTAACCCGGTCTTCGGGGTCACACAGTTGCACTAGACACAAGCGATCGCGCTGATAGATTAGCCCCATGGTTTCCGTATCAACGGCAATCGCTTCGGCGTTGAGATAGGTTTTCAGCAGGGCGTCGGGAAGGTCGCGATCGCACACTTGAAATTCTGCCACGTCTTTCTCGATGGGTGGATGAGTCATCAGATATCTCGATTAGGAATTATCAATAATGAACAAATAACAAACTACTGCCGCTTGATGAAAATCTGGGTAAAGTAATAGTCTCCCTTGGCATTTTTGCTCACGCCAATCCCGGTGACATCAAAATCCCCTTCAATATTTTTTCGATGTCCTGGGCTTTTTAACCAGCCTTGCACCGCCTGTGTCGCTGGATCAGAATAGCCCTGATTATAGGCGACATTTTCCGCCGCTTGGCGATAGGACATGGATTGGGCGATCGCCCGGACTCGTTGTTCAAATCCCCCATGACCCAACGGGACACGCCCGGTTGCCATTGCCTGACTGTGGCGTCTGGCTTCCTTGCTAATGCTTGCGTCTAAGGTTAATGGGGGCAGGTTTTGGGACTGGCGATATTGATTAATCTGTTGATGCACCAACCCTTCCCAATTGGTAAAATCACCGTCATTTGGCGGTTGAGACACAGTTGCCGGAGATTCGGATTGACTCACCGGATTTGTCTTGAAACTCAACACCGAATCACAGCTACTGAGTCCTAACTTTAGCAGCAGGAATCCACTCATGACCAAAAGAGACGTTGACCGCACTGTTTAATCCTGGGAGTCTAACTGAATCAACTTACCAACGGTTTGTACATCTTTATCACCGCGACCCGAACAATTGATCACAATTTTAGGGCTACCCTGAAGTTGAGGACAGAGGGTTTCTAGATATGCGATCGCGTGAGCGGTTTCTAGGGCGGGAATAATCCCTTCGAGTTCCGATAACTGGCGAAACGCTGCGATCGCGTCTTGGTCGCTGACGCTATAGTATTCTGCTCGACCACTATCTTTCAAATAACTGTGTTCGGGTCCAACACCCGGATAATCGAGTCCCGCACTAACGGAATGGGCTTCCACCACTTGACCATCGGTATCTTGGAGTAAGTAGCTCATTGCCCCATGCAGTACACCGGGACGCCCTAAGGTTAGGGTAGCGGCGTGCTTGGTAGACGTAACACCTTCCCCAGCTGCTTCAACACCAATTAACCGCACGTTGGATTCGTTAACAAATTCATGGAAGAGTCCCATCGCATTGGAACCGCCACCGACACAAGCTAACAAGATATCCGGTAAGCCACCCCATTTCTCTTGACATTGGGTGCGGGTTTCTTGACCAATAATTGCCTGAAAGTCACGCACGAGCAAGGGATAGGGATGAGGACCGGCGACTGAACCGAGGATGTAATGGGTGGTTTCCACATTCGTTACCCAGTCGCGAATCGCTTCCGAGGTGGCATCTTTGAGCGTACCCGTTCCCGCTTCCACTGGTTGAACTTTCGCACCCATGAGCCGCATCCGAAACACGTTCAGGGCTTGGCGTTCCATATCCTGAACACCCATATAGATAATGCATTCCAAGCCGAACCGCGCACAAACTGTTGCCGTTGCCACACCATGTTGACCTGCCCCGGTTTCTGCTATAATCCGCTTTTTGCCCATCCGCTTGGCTAATAAGACCTGGGCTAAGGCATTATTGATCTTATGAGCGCCGGTATGATTTAAGTCTTCCCGTTTCAAATAAATTTGCGCTCCACCGCCATCGGGTCTGGCATAGTGGGCGGTTAACCGTTCCGCAAAATATAAAGGACTAGGACGCCCGACATAATCGCGTAATAACTGTTGCAATTCCTGCTGAAAATCGGGATGGTTGCGGTACTGTTTAAACGACTGCTCTAACTCGAACAGTGCTGGCATTAGAGTTTCCGGCACATACTTGCCGCCAAATTTGCCAAAACGCCCTAAGGCATCCGGTTGTTCATTTACTACATCGGTAGAGGAGCGGGAATTAGGAAGGGGAGTTTGGGTCACAGAGCAAGATCGCCAACAACAACACCCACTCATTATAAATCGCGATCTGACCGGATCTGGCGATCACGATTGAGTTCAACCGTTAATCGAGACAATAGTTGTAGGGGTTCAATTCACCAGTCATGTCCATTACAGGGTTTCTTTCGGATTTTTCTCTGCCGGAAATTTTTCGATTTATCGATCAGGGAAACAAAAGCGGCGTACTGATGCTGCGATCGCGCTCCGAATCAGGAGCTACCTCGTCTTATTATATTTGGGTGAATAATGGCAATGTTATCACCGCCGCCAACCAATTGAACGATGAAGGGTTACTCTCGCTGATCCAGCAATACGAGTGGGTAAGTAACCGTGTTGTCACGAAACTGGCTCAGTTGTGTCCAGAAGATCAACCTCTGGGATTGTATCTGAAACAGCAAGGTGCATTGCGGGGTGAACAACTCGAACATTTGTTCCAAGTCCAAGTCGTACAGCAACTGTGTTTAATTTTTCAACTCAAAGACGCTCACTTTAGATTTGAACAGAATACGCCGAGTCCAACACGAGAGATGACCGGGTTGCAGTCGCCCGCCAGGATTATCGAGGTTGTGTTCCAAAAACTCATTGTTTTAAGACAACTGTTTGTTGCTCGGCATCTGCGGCATAAACGTAATGGAAGTAGACTCTCAGAAAACTTTTGTCAGCAATTGGGATTGACGATGGATATTGCTTTTTTTCATTGTCTCAAGTTATCCTTGTTTGACATGAATTATACCTTGGCTGATTTAGCTAAAATTGTTGATATATACTATCGTCCCTATGACATTCCTAAATCAAAGTTTTCAGCAGCAAGAGCTTTAATTTAATGGGACTTATACAGCCTTGAAATTAATTTCAAGGCTCATAGCTCAAGTCCGTTTAAACGGACTTGACAATAATTCCGTTTACTTGGGTCGCCCTTTCTCCCAACCCTGGGTCAAAGAAGAGTTTTTCTGAAGAGTTTATCGATCGATACTCACGTTAAATAATGTAGTATCTTCACGGGTACTCAAATAATCCTTACCTTGGAGCTGCCTCAGGTTATCGTCTAACGCTTGAACCACCTGATTCAAAGACATTTGTTTGTAATAACGGAAATTCTCGATAAATATTTTGTCATCCAAACTAAGTTGACTATAGCTTTGATATAATAAAGCGTGATATCTGGCGGTAGCAGCTTGGAGTAATTGTTGGTAGGTATCTTCAGGCATAAGTCTAGAGGGGTAGACAAACTTTGAATTCTCAGTAATTTTTATTTTGACTGATCACAATTAACAATCGCCTCAGTCTTCATACGGATTTTTTAGTCAGCATAATTTCCCCAAATAAGGGAATTACGCGATTCCACGGAATCAAGGTGTCTCAAAGGTTAAGCAATCGAAAGAAAAATCCTGGCAGCGAGAGATAGCTACCAGGGAACTGCATCTACAACTGAGAGTTTGCTTCCTTGTCCTTGCTTTTTAAGCATAGTTCCTTACTCTAGGAGTTAGAATCAGTGAAATTGCGGAATTTTCGCGATCGCTTCTGCCCAGATTACGGAGAAATACTTATGGGCTGGTGTCATGGGGGATGAGGGAGATGGGGGAGATGCTGCTTTTAGGCTTGCATTGCAAGGTTTTTGACCAAACAGGCACCAAAAGGAAAGCACTTGTTGGGTCAAAAAATAGCTTTAAACCCTTGTGTGGTAAGCTGTTCGGCATTTAAACCTTAATGTCAATAATGGCGAAAGCCTTGTAGTGCGAGCATCTTGCTCGCTACTAATACCCAATTTAAATGCATGACAGCTTATACCATCTACACTCATGCAGCAAGCCCTAGTTACATCTGGGTGAATACAGACAGAGACGATAATAGTGAAAGTGAGACCCTACCAACCATGTCCGACTCGGGAAGCGAAAGCTTAACACTGAGTCAGGGCGGGTTTTGCACAAACGTTACCATCAATAGCTAAAAGCAGTTTTCTAAACCCGCCCCTACAAAAATCTTCCCTCTATGCTGAGGTATTATTCATGAAACTCAACATTCTGACTATTCTCTTACTTCTAACACCCTTTTGGTCAGCCACTCCTCTAAAGGCGGAAAATCCTGACCATCTGAAACAGTTACAAGACACGGGCGAATGTTCTACCTGTGACTTAACCAATGCCGATCTGAGTAATACTAACTTGAGTCAAAGTATCTTGACTTATGCCGACTTGAGTCAAGCCAACCTTACCCAAGCGACTCTCAGTGATGCTAATCTCAACTATGCTGACCTGATTAATGCTAACCTCAGCAACGCTGACTTAAAAAATGCTGATCTAACTCGCGCCTTTCTCGGTGGTGCAGATCTCACGGCTGCGGATCTCAGAGAAGCTAACTTCAAAGCGGCTAACCTAAGTAATGCGACTCTCATTGGTGCTAACTTAACCCAAACGCAGTTAAGTTTAGCCAACTTGAGTGAAGCCAATCTGTCTCAATCGATTCTCACTCTAGCGGAACTCAGAGGCGCTGATCTCAGACGTGCCAATCTAGATAAAGCTAGACTCAATGGTGCTAATCTGAAAGCCGCTAATCTTAGAGAAGCGAACCTGAGTAATGCCAGACTTAATAACGCGAATTTAAATGGTGCTTACCTCAGAGGTGCTAATTTGAGTAATAGCTTTTTGACTAATGCTGATTTACGCGAAGCAAACCTCTGGGATGTTGACCTGAGTCGCGCTAATTTACAAGATGCTAATTTAACTGGTGCAGTGTTTTGTAATACTACTCTACCCGATAGAACAATTTCTAACCGCGATTGTCCTTAACTTGGCTAAGGGCATTGCTGACAAGTTAAGCTATAACCCTTGCCAATCCTAATTTTCAGCGAGGGTGTCCCTGTTGCCGATGCAGTTCATAGTTCCCTCGGAACACCTCTACACGGCTTCCCCGACTTCCCCAGCTCCCCCGGCTCCCCCAGCTTCCCCAGCTCCCCCAGCTCCCCCTGCTCCTAAGTTGACACCAATACCTACCCCCTTACCCCTATTTCCCGAATCACCACTAAACTTTATCCTGATAGAGATAAGCATCGAATAACAGGAGACAGTTTTGGTTACCACCTCGTCCTGGACAACCACGAAATCAGAAGAAATTTTCCAAGCAGCCCAAAACCTGATGCCGGGGGGTGTCAGTTCACCGGTTCGGGCATTTAAGTCTGTTGGCGGACAACCCATTGTATTTGACCGGGTTAAGGGTGCCTACGTATGGGATGTCGATGGCAATCAGTACATTGACTATGTTGGCACTTGGGGACCCGCCATTTGCGGTCATGCCCACCCAGAGGTCATTTCCGCCCTGCACGAGGCTCTAGAAAAAGGTACAAGCTTTGGTGCCCCTTCTGCGCTAGAGAACGTTTTAGCCTCCATGGTGATTGAAGCCGTTCCCAGTATCGACATGGTGCGGTTTGTCAATTCCGGTACGGAAGCTTGTATGGCAGTCATTCGCCTGATGCGTGCCTTTACAGGCAGAGATAAAATTATCAAATTCTCTGGCTGTTACCATGGTCACGCCGATATGCTGCTCGTGCAAGCCGGTTCTGGGGTTGCTACCCTGGGCTTACCCGACTCTCCCGGTGTCCCTAAATCCGCAACAGCCAGTACCCTGACTGCCATTTACAACGATTTAGAATCCGTCAAATCTCTGTTTGAAGCCAATCCAGATAGTATTGCTGGGGTGATTCTTGAACCCGTAGTTGGTAACTCTGGTTTTGTTCCCCCTGATGCTGGATTCCTGGAAGGCTTACGCCTGATTACGCAGGAACATGGTGCGCTGTTAGTCTTTGACGAAGTGATGACGGGGTTCCGGATTGCCTACGGTGGCGCTCAAGAAAAATTTGGCGTGACTCCCGATTTAACCACATTGGGTAAAGTGATTGGTGGGGGTTTACCCGTGGGTGCTTATGGGGGACGTAAAGATATCATGTCCATGGTTGCACCTGCTGGTCCGATGTACCAAGCCGGCACCCTTTCCGGTAATCCCTTGGCGATGACGGCGGGGATTAAAACCCTAGAGTTATTGCAAAAACCGGGAACTTACGAACAGCTTGACAAAATCACTAAAAAGCTATCCGAGGGGTTATTACAAATTGCCAAAGAAACCGGACATCCTGCTTGCGGTGGACAAATTAGTGCCATGTTTGGCATGTTTTTCACCGGCGGTCCTGTGCGTAATTACGACGATGCCAAAACGTCGGATTTAGCCAAGTTCAGCCGCTTCCATCGTGGCATGTTAGAACGGGGAATTTATCTGGCACCGTCCCAGTTTGAGGCAGGGTTTACCTCCTTGGCGCACACCGATGAGGATATTGACCGCACGCTAGAAGCCGCGCGGGAGGTTATGTCAAGTCTGTAGGGATAAGATTAGTTTGCCATAAGCTTGAGGTAGGGACACGAGATGTCGTGTCCCTAAAGATGGTCCTTCAACGGTAAACCTAAACAGGAGCAGGTGAATGAATAACCAGATGGTCAAAGCAGCACAAGAACGACTGAAACTCTCGATTATGAGTTATCAGCAACAGCCTGTTGGCACTGTCGCCTCTAAGGAACCTGCTCCCAAAGAAGAACAACTTAATTATGGTCACTGCTTTGTCCGCGATTTTATTCCATCGGGACTGGCGTTTCTCATGCAAGGGGAACGGGCAATTGTCCGCAACTTTTTGGAATTCACCCTAGGGTTACAGTCGGATAAATTACAGACAAAAGACGGTGAAGGTTTATTTGCCCAAGTGAGGAAAACCTGGCAAGGCAAAGAACTGCTCATTGATGGGATTCGCTTGGGAGAAGGCTTGATGCCTGCTAGTTTTGAGGTGACATCAAGTCAAAACATTGAGCCAGATTTTGGTCAACGGGCAATTGGTAGAGTCACGCCTGTTGATTCGGGGTTGTGGTGGATTATTCTCTTGCGGGCGTATGAAAAAGCGTGTCAAATCGCCAATCGACCTGATGAAAGTATTGTCCATCGCCTGGAATTCCAACGTGGTATCCAGTTAATTCTGGATATTTGCTTAAGCCAGCGCTTCGATATGACTCCCACCTTATTAGTTCCCGAAGCCGCATTTATGATTGACCGTCGCATGGCGGTTTATGGACATCCGTTGGAAATTCAGGCGTTATTTCATCAAGCTTTATATGCGGCTCGTTATGAACTGCTGCAAAATGAAAGCTATATTCACAAACGGGAAATTGATACTCGTTTAGAGTTACTAACCAATTATATTCGAGAACGGTATTGGCTAGATCCCAAACGCTTGAGGGCAATCTATCGCTACCAAACTGAAGAGTTTGGTGAAACGGCGTTAAATAAATTTAATATCTACGAAATGTCTGTACCGGATTGGGTTCTCCCTTGGCTCGACCGCAAAGGCGGATATTTAGCGGGGAATTTAGGTGTCGGTTGGATTGATTTTCGCTTTTTTACTCAGGGGAATTTACTGGCGATTATTTCTGGTTTGGCGACTCCTGAGCAATCGCAAAGCATTATGAATCTAATTGAAATACAATGGTCAAAGTTGATTGGTAATATGCCAATGAAACTCTGTTATCCTGCGGTTGTGGGTCGGGATTGGGAAACGGTGACTGGATGCGACCCGAAAAATATTCCTTGGTCGTATCACAATGGGGGAAGTTGGCCCGTTTTACTTTGGTCATTGACGGCGGCGGCGATAAAAACCCAGAGAGTTGAGTTAGCTAAGAAAGCGATTGAAACGGCGGAAGAATACTTACTGGATGATGAGTGGCCCGAATATTATGATGGAGAAATGGGTGAAACCATTGGTAGAGAGGCGCGGCTGTATCAAACGTGGACAATTGCAGGGTATTTAGTCGCTAACTATCTGATTCAAAATCCGGAGCATTTGAATTTAATGAGTTTTAATGATAATCCCCAAGCAATAATGGATTAGATTGGTTTCGTAGTCAGGGAGGTAAGCCTAAACATTGTTGAGGTTAATCTATAAATTTAGGTTGGGATTAGGGCGGGTTTCGTTGTTTGGTTTGAGGTGGGTTTCCTGATTTAATTCCTAAACCCGCCCCTACATTTTTATGCGAACTTGCGGATTCTATCGATAATTTGTAAATTGCAGCGCCACAGGCAATTCCTCTTGTTTCAAGCGCTGAATAATTTGTTGTAAATCATCTTTGGATTTACTTGTCACTCTAACCGCATCGCCTTGAATCGAGGCTTGTACTTTTTTGAATTCGTCCCGAATCAGTTTGGCGATTTTTTTGCCAATATCTTGACTAATTCCTTTTTGCAGTTTAATTTCTTGGCGTACTCGATTACCACTCGCTGATTCAACTTTGCCGTAGTCGAAAATTTTCGGGGAGAGTTTACGCTTGGTGGCTTTGGTGAGCATAATGCTATGTACGGTATCGAGGGTGAATTCGCTGTCGGTATTCACGGTAATGGTTTCATCCCCCAAGTCAACCGTTGTCTTTGTGTCTTTCAAGTCATAACGGTTACTAATTTCGCGATTGGTTTGGTCTAAGGCATTCACCAACTCTTGTCGGTCAAAATCACTGACGATATCAAATGAATAGGTTGAAGCCATAATCTAAAGATTTGAGCGCATTCACAAGGTACAGTTATCTTCTTATACCGCTAAACCTAGCCGCTTTCAACTTTGAATACGACTCATCATTGACCTGTCTAGGATTTACGCTGTTTGGGTTGCATGGGTGCTACCTGTAGGGACACGGCAGTGCCGTACCCCTACGATATGGGAAATTTTTCTCCCTTAGCCTCCAGACGTTCCATCGGAACGTCTCTACAACCCCTGCGGCTCTCTCCCTTACAATATTGGGTTTACAGCTTCTTATCCCGATCGCGGCGACGGCGATCGCGCCATTCAACGGCGGTTAAGTAAACGACACCCCCCGTCACCAGGAGTAAGAGTCCAGCCGCCGCTAAAAATATGACGGTAAAAACAGAACCTTCCACAATCTCTCTAGAACCCGTTACGCGCCCAGACTACCATCGCAATCGACCAAGTGAACAGAACCAGAGTGGCGACCCAGCCTAATGACAAAATATCCATCGTGCTTTATGAGTAATAGTTAAGAAATGACTCCAACGTTTATGATAATTCAATTTGAACCGTCTTTGACCCTGAGGCTCGAAAGTCGTGAACTCTTCCTTTGACCCAACTGACGCCGAACGGCTCGAATCCCTGAAAGCAGCTATCCTGGGGGGATTATCCCTAGCCTTAACCTATTGTGCGATCGCGCTGTTGCACTCGCTGCTTCTATCTACCCCGTTGCCTGCCCTCAGCTTACTAGATGTCCCGGCTAATCTAACCCTATTGATCAAAGTCGCGATCGCGTTTTTGTCTGGCTTCTTATTCGGTGTCACCTACCGCTACGCCATCCGGGATGACCAAAATCCCCAACTGAAAGCGGGAGTCGTGTTAGCGTTTGGTTTGGTACGGGGTTTGGCGGTAATAGAGGGACAGCCGGATATCACTGATACCGTTTGGGTTTGGGGTATCTTAGTCATCGAGAGTCTCATCGAATTCGCGATCGCAGGTTTTACCCTCGATTGGGCAATTCAGCGCCGTTGGGTCAAACCCTTCACGTCAAACTGAGTTCCTCAAACTCCGGATAGCCATACATCTGCGTCCGGTCAATAGCCGCTAGGACTTTATTATTCGCCGCATCTGAAAATAGACATTGACACACCAACTGGGCGACATCAGCGCGATGAATTGTTCCCGCCACCTTTTGATTTTCTGTCACCACACCATTTCCGGTTGCAGGTTCTGACTTCAACCCACCAGGTCGAATCACAGTATAGGTCAGTCCGCTATCCTGCAAATAGTTCTCCGCTTGTTCTTTTTCAATGAGTACAGGCTTCAACGTGGTCAACGCTTGGGGGGGTAAGGCGATCGCACTCTCACCACTCCCAATCGAGGAAATTAGGATAAACTTTTGTACCTTAGCCTTGACAGCCGCATCAATTAAATGCTTGTTGCCCAAAAAATCGGCTCGTTGACCATCCTTGGGTAAGCCGCCTATCGTACTGATCACCGCCTGAATCGGTTGATCTCCCAGCATGGCTTGTTCAACCGTTACCGCATCTAGGGCATCTCCCATTACCACCTGAATCCCCATCGCTTCTAACTCGGGGCGAGAGTCTGGGGAACGCAACAGGGCTTTAACCTTCTGGTTTTGCTCAACCAGGTATTTGGCGATTTCTCGACCCACTCCGCGACTAGCGCCTGCGAGAAAAATATAAGACTTATCTGTTTCAATCATCTGTCCTTCCTTAGAGAAAATTTGCTCTCTGTTTTCACTTTAATTTCACAATTGCCCACTATCTTAAAAATAACGGCGACCAATTGGAGAATAATCGAGTTATCGGGTGTAACTAGCGCTTTGATCTAAGCAAAATCTTGACAAAATTAGGCTCTGCCCTAAAATTTAGATAAATTCCGGCAATTTTCGTGGACATTCTCACGAAAACTTCGGTAAAGTGAAGATTAAAGAAAAAGCGCCACTGAATTAAGCTGTTAATTCAGCAACGCCTGACAAATTGAGTTTTCTAGTCCTGGCAAAAATTATAACAAATTGTGACGGCAAAGGCTTAACTGTCCTTTTGCCGTCATAATACTTATTTGTCTTTTGTCTGACGTTTTCTGGTTAACACTACATCCAGGTTAACTACCCCCTTTTCGGTGGAGTCAGGGTTTGGTAACCAAACCCCTACTAAGCACCATACCCTGTGCAGCCGCCCATTGTGTAATATCTTGACGCTGAATTGCAGCTGCCATTAAATCAGGAAACTGGTCAGGCGTGCAAGCCATGGCTGGGATACCCAATCCGGCAAGTTTTTCGGCTATCCAATGATCATACATGGGCGCACCTTCATCATTGAGGGCAAGCAGCGTGATCAACTGAACTCCTAATCCCACCAATGCCGCCACGCGCTTAAGCATTTCTTCCCGGTTTCCCCCTTCATATAGGTCACTAATTAACACTAAAATAGTGTCCTGAGGACGACGCACCAGTCCTTGGCAGTAGGTGAGGGCGCGGTTAATATCGGTTCCGCCTCCTAGTTGAGTACCAAAGAGTAAGTCTACGGGATCTGGCGCTGCGTCGGTTAAGTCTACGACCGACGTATCAAATACGACAATTCGGGTTTGCACTGCCCTGAGAGAGGCTAGCACCGCCCCAAAGATTCCCGCATAGACGACAGACGTTGCCATGGAACCACTTTGGTCGATGCAAAGGATAATATCGTGTAAAGAACTGCGTTTGCGTCCGTAGCCGATTAGGGTTTCGGGGATAATTGTGCCGTATTTAGGTTGATAATGTTTGAGGTTAGCGCGGATAGTGCGGTTCCAGTCGATTTCATTATGGCGGGGACGGCGGTTGGGAATGGCACGGTTGAGGCTACCGATTATGGCTTGACGGGTGGGGTTGGTTAATTTACGCTGCAATTGTTCAACCACTTGACGCACCACACGGCGGGCAGTTTCTTGGGTTTTGCTGGGCATAATGCTACTAAGGGATAGTAGATTTGCCACGAGATGAACATCCGGTTCAACGGCTTCTAGCAGTTCCGGTTCCAGCAGCATCTGTTGCAGGTTAAGGCGTACCATTGCATCTTTTTGCATCACCTGCACGACTGATGAGGGGAAATAGGTGCGAATGTCGCCTAACCAACGGGCAATATTGGGGGAAGAACTCCCAAGTCCACCACGGCGGTCAGAATCGTAGAGGGCGCTGAGGGCATTATCAATGGCTTGATCTGTTGGATTAAGGGTAAAGGAATCTGCGGCTTCTCCCTCACCATTCTCCTGACAAATACCATCGGCGTCTCCACCCCCTAAGAGAAGTCGCCAACGGCGTAGGCGTTCTGGCTGGGTCATCGTTTCTAGTAGCAATTACCGGATACTGATTGAGTTATTGTATCGGATTGGGTGGAGAAAAGCTGTCTAATCGGTAAATCACCTACTAATCATTAACTCAGTTGCTGCGCTTGTTAGTCATTCTCTCCTTCCTCATCGCTAACCTCGTCTTCATCATCAAGGTTTCTACCACTCTTAGTTTGCAACTCGGCATAAAGACGTTCCAGCCTTGCCTTTCTATTGCTTAGCTGTTTGAGTCGGTTGTTATGGAATTCAATTTGCGAACTGTGATATGTCGTTAACTTGTCATTTTCATCGAGCAGTTCGCGGATGATTCCCCCAGCAGTAGTTCCTCTGTGAGTATCGCCGAATCGATCCGTATTTCTCCTCTGGCTAGTCTCTGCACTAACTGAGATCTCGACATTCCCAGAGCTTTGGCTTTTTGACGGAAGAGTTCCCAGTCCCTCGGTTCGAGCCTCAAGGTCACTGTCTTGGTGTTCCGGTCTGATTTGGGTCTACCACGTTTGTTTGTCATTCTCCTTCCTTGTCGCTAACCTTGTCTTCCTCATCGAAGTCTTCAGGAGTTTTTTGCTGCAAATCCCGGTATAGCTGTTGAAGACAGCTAAGCCGTGATCTCAATCGAGGTAACTTCTGTTCCAGATAAGCCAATTCCTCTTGGGTTTCCAAGATTAATTGGCTGAGGATTCCCCCAGATATTTCGCCTTATGAACTACCCAGCCCTACTTCGTTGAGGTCTGGGTTTCTACAACCAGACCAGTATGACTATGTTTCTGACGCTTCACTTGTCCTAGTTGCTTCATGCTTCCTGTTTGCTTACGCTTACAGGTTTCTGAAGTAGAGCTAGAGACATCAGCGTCTGCGAGGCTCGTTCCAAACCCCGGTAGAATTCCTAATGCCCACAAAAGCATTACTAGAGCAGCGGCTAAATCCCTATCCATTTCGAGTCCACATTCATGGCAATGGTGAACTCTTTCATCTAAGGTCTTTTTGGCTTGGTTTCCGCATTTAGGGCAGGTCTGAGATGGTTTCACTTTGCGAGTAGGAACCTCTACAAAAACCCCACCAGCGTTTTTTACTTTGTACTCAATCGCTGACCTTAGCATCCCCATACCTACGTCTAAGATGGATTTATTTAGCCCAGCCTTTTGCTTTTTGCGTTTGCCTTTTTTGGAAGAGCGGGTCATTTTAGAGACTTCTAGTTTTTCCGTAGCAACGAAGCTATTACAGCTAACAATGTCTGTTGCTACTTGGTGTACCCAATTCTGACGCTGATTAGCTACCTTACGGGTTACTTTGCTAATCTTGGCTTGGGTCTTTTTCCACCGATTAGAAGCTTTCTGTTTTTTCCTTCTGTTAGGAGGTCTTTTCCGACGTTTTCCCTTAGAAAGACGCTTAATTTTGGCTTCAGCTTTTCGCAAAAACTTAGGAGCATAACCGTTATCACCCGTTGTATGTACCTTCCAGCCTGTTTTACTTGGATAAGTCCATCCAGAATAATGTTTAATTGACTTATATTTGGGTCGCTTTGCTAAACCCTTAAACCAACGATTAAATGCGTAATCGACACGCTTTAAAGTGGCTTGTAGAGTCATGGAATTGCATTCTTTGTACTCTGTCCAAACTTCTTTAAAAGCCGGTAAAGAGTTATTAAACTCAGCGAGACTGTCACCAGTCCCCCTGGTCTTCAAAACCGTGCGTGAAAGTTTCCTCTCACACGGCTCCTCAACGATAAGGTGCAAGTCATGCATACCTCATTACCCATTTGTCCTCGACTCTTTCGAGC
>NZ_JAVJNP010000045.1:0-92907 GCF_040217205.1 Coleofasciculus sp. A1-SPW-01
AAGCTTGTCTGGTGTCTCTGGCGCAATGGCTCCACTCCGAACCCATCCCGAACTCGGCTGTGAAACTTTGCTGCGGCGAAGATACTTTGGGGGTTGCCCCCTGGGAAAATAGCTCGATGCCAGACTTCTTCTTTTATAAAGCCCTCTTTTCCGTAAGAAAAGAGGGCTTTATGGTTTTTTTAATGTGTTGTGTTTAGTCTGTGGCGAGGGTTTTTTCTTTTTTTCTGTTCTTTAGTAAGTACGTCATCATTTCACCCTTACCTTTAACCTGAATCGTACCTCGCTCTTCAAACTGATATTTATCCCGCAAATGTTGATAGGTTGAGGCACTCACTTGAATTCCCCCAGGAACTCCGTGGGATTCCATGCGGCTAGCGGTATTAACCGCATCCCCCCATAAGTCATAGATAAACTTTTTTGTGCCAATCACTCCAGCAACCACTGGTCCAGTGTTAATGCCAATTCGGATTTTAAACGGTTCACCATATTTAGCGCTAAATTGAGCCACTTGCTGTTGCATCTCTAATGCCATATCCGCGATCGCGTCGGCATGATTATCGCAGGGTGTGGGTAATCCGCCGACAACCATATAAGCATCGCCAATGGTTTTAATTTTCTCCAACCCATAAGTTTCGGTAAGCTGATCAAAGGCGGAAAAAATTTCATTGAGTAATTGTACTAATTCTGTTGCCGATATCCGTTGCGAAAGCTGGGTAAACCCCACGATATCCGCAAATAATACTGTCGCCTCCGTGAAGCTATCCGCAATCGTCTGCTGGTTTTGTTTCAAGCGATCGGCAATCGGTTTAGGTAAGATATTTAGCAGCAGGAGTTCTGATTTTTCTCGTTCTGCCTCAATCTCAGCCGTGTAATGTAGCGATCGCACAATATACATAACCAATGTTCCGGTTAATAGCAAGCCACTCAACAAGGTTACTCCAGCCAGAGGCGGAATTCCCCAACCTGAATTTTGTGGTATTTCCCAGAAACTGAGTGACAATTGCTGATCAGCCACTTGAATCGGGTGGGTATAAATGAGATGGTTACGGCAAGATGATAGATCAGGCTTCATCTCAACCGTTTTTGTCTGGGATTGATACAGCGCCAGATAACGTTCTGGAGAGGGTAAAGACGGATCAGATAGGCAAAAATTCAGCGTATCAATCTGTAGCCCTTTCAGTGAAGTCGTGATAATTTCCTCTAAAGAATAAACCCCAATCATTGCACCCCGAAAAGCCTGACGGCGAGTTTCAGGTGTATTGTGAGGCATATCATTATGGTAAAGCGGTAGTAAAATAGTCAGACTATCTGGCGGTTTACCAGGTATCTTTAGCTTAGTCGTAGCGACTAATTGTCCGGTCATACGTGCTTTTTCCAGTAGAGATTTACCCACGGGATGAGACGCCAGATCAAAGCCAATGACATCCTGTTGCGGAGAAAACGTAATCGGAAAATAATCTGGACGCGCCTTAGCGATAACCTGTTTTTTTACGGGATGGTATTCATAAATCGAAAAATTGGCAAACCCCATTTCTGCCATCTGTGCTTCATAACTGGGGCGTTCCTTAGCTGACACAGGTTTAAGCCAACCCAGAGTCAAAATGCCTGAATGGATAGAAAGAAAATGCTGGGTAAACGCTTCATAATCATCTTGCTGCACCTGATCAGACGCTTCGTGAAACGCGCTCAAGGATACAACCATATAATAATATTCATCAATTTTACGCTGGAATGTGGTTGTCAGGTTATCGGTTTGTTGTTGCAATTGTAGTCTAGTTTGGTGGTTTGCCCATTTCCCAGCCGTTACAGTTGCGGCAATTGACAGTCCAATTCCCACAGCAAGGGTTAACCCAACGGGAATATAGCGATGAATCTTAGACAATAAGGGTGTATCGGTTTTAATCATCAGCCAAGCACTTCCATTAATTAACCTGGCACAAGAGACTGAACCCATAAGTACGGTGTCACGAAACTCAAGATTCAAAAGGCTTACAGGGCAAGCGTTTCGGTAACTTTGAATAATTGCTTTATTTCCACCGCGCCGTACTCATCAATTGTCAGAACAGTTCAAAATACCAGTTTTACTGTGATGACACCCTGCTTTACTATTGACGCAAAGGATTTAATTGTCAAGATAGGAAGATAAAGAGTAGCTCATACTTGACTCCTGTTTAACTATCGAATCAAATCATCTTAATCTTCTGTCTCCTGGGCTTTGTCCTCTGCTTTATCTTCACGAAATAACACTATGAATCCGGACGTTTTTTTGCGGTCAAAAAATAAGTCATCATTTCTCCCTTCCCTTTCACCGGAATGATTCCCCGTTCTTGAAACACATAGTTATCCTGTAAATGCTGATACGTCGCTGCTGTCACTTGAATTGTACCCGGAATTCCATGAGATTCCATGCGGCTAGCTGTATTTACGGCATCCCCCCATAAGTCGTAAATAAACTTTTTCGTGCCAATAACGCCAGCTACCACCGATCCAGTATTAATACCAATGCGAATACTGAGTTCAGCATGATGCTTTTGATTAAACTGTTGAATTTCTTGTTGCATATCCAGCGCCATTTCTGCGATCGCGGCGGCATGATCAGGGTGTGGTTTGGGTAATCCACTGGCAACCATATAAGCATCGCCAATCGTTTTAATTTTCTCCAAATTATGCTTCTCGGTCAGGTGATCAAATGCTGAGAATATCTCATTGAGTAAGTTAACTAATTCTGTTGGTGAGATTCGTTCCGATAGTTGGGTAAAGCCAACAATATCCGCAAATAAAATAGTAACCTCTGTAAAACCATCAGCAATACAAGTTTGGTTTTGTTTCAATCGCCCCGCAATAGGTTCCGGTAAAATATTCAGCAATAAACGCTCAGACTTTTCTTGTTCAACCCGCAATATTTCCGCCGTCCGCTTGCGTTCGGCAATTTCCCAGAAAATTCGCTGAAACATCTGATTAAAGGCTGTCATGACATCACCTAATTCATCATGGCGCTGAACGGATAAAGCATAGAAATTGGGATTTAACGTATCTTGGCTAATGGATTCTCCGACGGCAATTAAGTCTTGACGAAGTTGTAGGATAGGGACAATTACGGTTTTTCCTAAAACTAACATGGTTGTTCCGGTAACAAACACTGATATTAACAAGACTAAACCCGCAATTCTTAGGGTAAAGGCGTATAACTTGGGTTGAATCGAGGACGCATCATGACGAATAATAATTATGTAGGGTTTTCCTAGTTGTTGGGCTGACCAAGCCAAATCATATCGTTGATTCTGTAACTTATAAAGGCGCTGAATATCAGCATGTTTAAGATCCTCGAATGTAAGGGTTGGTAATTCACCAAATGTTCCCATCAGTTGTCCATTTGCGTGGTAAATAGTAACGCCTAAAATAACCTGAGAACCACGAGTTAACTGTTCAATTTTTTCGTAAAATACAATCGTGGACATATTTTTTTGCGTCAACCGCACGACACTCTCAACTACTTCTCCGGAAACGTCTTCCAATTGGTTGAGTAGTTCATGCTTACGCCGATAATAAGAGGGAATTAAAATAAGAGTTTCGATAACAATAAGGCTGATAAATACCCAGAGGGTAATTCGCTGAGATAAACGAGACTGAAATAAGCTTAATAATTTTAACCAGTTAGATGACATCAAAATTTTTCTGGAATAAATTTTCGTAATTATTGTGATATCACCCTGGTTAGTAAATTTGTCGTAAAGGCTTTAGCCTAAATTTTGTTAGGTGTATTGGCATAACACCAACCAACAAACCGACCTAAAGGTTTGTCATCAGCTCTGGCATTGTAAGGCACTAAAGTGCTGACTACGAACTTGACCTAAAGGCTTGTCGTCAGCTCTGGCATTGTAAGGCACTGAAGTGCTGACTACGAACGAAGTTTATCCTCCTGATTGAGGTATGCCACATTAATCTGAAAATCGCCTGAGAAAAAAGGTAGAATTCGATAAATAATGATTATAGTATCTATGCCTACCTAATTGCCAATTTTTGTAAGACATTATGAATCTATAAAAACAGCCGTTAATGCTTCAAGGCGCAACGCGATCGCTAAAACCAAATATCTTCGGTAAAATCTCAATGGTAGTCGTTATCCTCAACGCTTGTGAGTTCTCATCCCACCAACCCAATCCCGACTCCTCCAGACTCAGCCATCCCCAACTCCATATTCCCCGGAGAAGTCTTTGCTAAGACGGCGGAGTTTGATCTGTATATCCGGCAACTCTTACCACGTTATGATGAAATGTTAGCGAGCATCGCACGCTGTATCCCGTCTCAGGCGAAACGTATACTGGATTTGGGGTGTGGGACGGGCGAATTGAGTGTCAAGGTACTTCAGCGCTGTCGAGATGTCCAAGTCGTCGGCGTGGATTATTCTCCCCGGATGATCGAGTTTGCCACAACCAAGCTAGAGACAGCCGGATATCGTCAACAGTGGACAGGTATTGAAGGAGATTTTGGTGATTGGGCAAATCATCAGTTATCGGTGGGAGGAGGTTTTGATGCTTGTGTTTCCTCTTTAGCTATTCATCATTTGACGGATGAAATGAAGGTAAAACTGTTTACTAAAATTCGGGAAAGCCTCAACCCTGGCGGTGTGTTTTGGAATGCTGATCCGGTGGTTCCTGAATCACCAATTTTGTCAGAAGCCTATAAGCATATTCGCGAGGAATGGTGTGTAAAACAGGGAACCACGTTAACCGAAGTCAGGACGAAAACAGGTAAAAGTATTCCTTACGGTTCTTCTCAACCGGATCAATTAGTTACATTAGCCGCCCATCTAGATATGTTGAAAGCGGCTGGGTTTAAATCTGTAGCCGTACCTTGGAAATATTATGGGTTAGCCGTATTTGGTGGAGAAAAGACAGAAGGAAAAGGGTAGCAGGGGAGCAGAGGTTGTAGAGACTCCCCCGGTTGGCGTGAAGCTTTCGTTATAGCGCTTTTCAAGTCAGTGAGGTATACAGACAGATCCCCGACTTCTGGAAGAAGTCGGGGATCTTGCTTAATCTCGCCAGATGTTTCATGAGTGTTCCTTCACTTCGTTGATGACTCCGCGAACCATGGCGCGATCGCTTCCTGAGAAGAATGGCATTATAAATTAAAGAGGATAGGGAAATAGGGGCGATGGCAAAGAATTCTCACCGACCAAAAAAGGATGACGCCGTTCTCGGCGGTAAAAATCCACCCCCAACTAAAGGCGTAGTCTTAGGTGGTATTGCTGGGGTGAGGATGCGTTTAACCTCTCCTGTGGTGGAACAACGTTTAGCCGCTATGACTGAAGCCATCGCCTATGGGGAAGCGGGGTTAAATTTAGTGGAGGACGCTTTTTTGCAAGATGAATCCCCACGGGTAAAACAAGCCGCACTCTTAATCCTGTGGAATAAGAAACAACCGTGGGTTCAACAAGCCATTAAACATTATGTCCCGGCTAATCGGGTAGCCTGGTGGTGGTTAAATGAAACCGAAGGGGACATCGCGGCGGATAGTGTGGGGGGAAATGATGGCACAATTAAGGGGGCGACGCCAGTGACGATGGTTCCTGGTCGAATGCCGGGATTAGGTGGTGCGGGACATCCGGATGAGGTGAATTCGGAGTCTTATCGCTTTGTGGAATATGTTCTACCTCAAGGGTTAGGGAGTGCGTTGCAATTTGATGGGGATGACTATGTGGAAATTCCCCATGGAGCAGCCCTGAATTTTGGGGTTGAGGATTTCTCGATTGGTGTGGGTGTTAAAACTCGCCGTCGTGGACTTGAGGTAATTTTGGATAAGCGCGTGGAAACCTCTGGTTCGGTGCAAGGATATTGTTTATATCTGCATCATGGTCGGTTGGGTTTACAATTAGCGGATGGAATCGAGTCAGCTTGGACGAATTATGATAGTCAGTGCTTCATTGCTGATGATCACTGGCACTATCTGATGGTTACCGTTGACCGAGATGCGACGGATGGGGGACGATGGTATGTCGATGGGTTTGAGTTGGGGAATCGGTTTAACCCTATGGGACAACAGGGTTCGCTGAATAATTTTAAACCTCTGCGATTGGGACAGCGTTCGGATCATCCGAGTTCACCGGGATTCTTTCAGGGTAGGATGAGTGATGTGCAACTGTTTAATCGATCGCTAGCCGCACCTGAGATTCTAGCGGTTTATCACAAGGTTGGGGTGAAAGGGACGCGATCGGGATTTATTCATAAGTAATTAGTAGTTTGTAATATCCAATCTGATGTTTTTTTAACGCAGAGGTTTTCGCAGAGGAACGCAGAGAAATTGGTAGTATTTGGGGGATGTTTTATAGAATTGGAGAAATAAACGGAAATAATATTGTAAATGATTATGGTGGAGCATTTTCATCAACCCAGAGACAATGATGCGGTTCTTGGTTCGTCTTATGCTGCCCCTCTGGGTGCGGTTATTTTAGGCGGGATTGCAGGGGTTAAGCGGCGTCTGGCAAGTGACGATGAGACGGTGAGAATTGCTGCACTTAAAGAGGCGTGCAAGTATGGAGAATCGGGTTTAGGGGTAATTATCCCCGCTTTGCAGGATGAATCAGAACAAGTGCAGCGAATTGCCTATTTACTGTTGCGCGATCGCACTGAACGAGAGGCGAAACGGGCGTTAAATGCTTATCTCCCTTATCACCTGTTTGAAGATATCACAACGCATAAGGCGGGTCAATCCATTGCCATTAGTCCCGATGGCACAAGAATTGCCTATTTACGCGGGAAAACTATTCGAGTTTACCATATTGAGACGAAAGAAATCCTCTACAAGATTCCCAAATATCCCAAAGCCAAAGAATTTTTGGCGTTGACTGATGATGTGAAAATAGTGGTGCGAGTCAGGAATGGTGCAAGTCATGTCATCGAGATTTGGGATCAGGGAGAATTTCGCCACAGTCTCTATGGACATCAAGATATCATTCGGGCGATCGCGATTCGTCCCGATGGTCAAATTCTTGCTAGTGGCAGTCAGGATAGCACGATTAAACTTTGGCATTTAGAAACGGGTAAACTGATTTGTACGTTTAGTAATCAATTAACTCTAGGGGCGCATACGGATGAGATTTGGAGTCTTGCCTTTAGTGCGGATGGTAATACGTTAGTCAGTAGTAGTCGGGATGGCAAGATTAAGCTGTGGGATTTGCGGACAAGAGATCGACCTCGGACATTGAAAAGTTACGCTAACCAAGTGGCGATGAATCCTGATGGGTTGACGTTAGCGAGTACCAATTGGCAAGGACAAATCCAACTCTGGAATCTGGCGACTCACCAGGTTGAACATACGTTGGAGGGATATTATTATGCGGTGAATAGTCTGCTGTTTAGTCGATATGGGCGCATTTTAATCAGTGGTGGGAATGATCGGGCAATCAAGTTTTGGGATGTGGCGACGGGAAAGCAAATTCAAACATTGACGGGACATAAGGAGGCTGTAACCTGTTTAGCTTTTTGTCAGGATGGGCAATATTTAGTTAGTGGCAGTTTGGATAAGACGGTTAAGATATGGGGGTGTATGAATAATCAGGCAACTTAGATCAATCTATAATTATCAATATAATTATTAATGGTCTTGAACAGCATTTGCCAAAATTCCTAAAATTTTATCGATATCATTCAGATAATACTCATTCAAATCAATTTCGATAACGTTTCCTTTAAGGCGCAAAAACTTCCAGTTGGTTCCTGACGTGACTGCGCCATAAATTTCGGATATTTCATTTCCCTCGCGGTCATTGAATATCTGAGCCGCTACCATTTCTGCTACACACTGTCCCAATCCCCCAATCAGATTTTCTTTCTTTGCTTCTACCAGCATAATTACTGGCGCATTGACAAATAACTGTTCTGGAGACTGGCTAATCAGAAAATCGCAAACTCCATTCAATCCGCGTTCTTTATCAATATTAAATTCAATTCCTGAAAATAAGTTTATCTGTTCATGTAATTGTCTTCTGATATCAATTAAAATTGGGGCAATAATCATTTCAGATCGAGCTTTTTCACTATTGCTGGCTAAGGCTAAGGGAATATTATAGTGTAAAGTATCTGTCAGGAAGGAACTGGGTGCAAACTCAGCAACCTGACTAAACGTATTCATTTCTTCTACAGTAATTAAGTCAAAGTCTTTTTTGACTTTGGCTAACGTAAAGTCACTATATGACATTTGAATTAACCCTGAAAACCTGTAGGTTAGGTGGATGCAGTAAACCCAACAAAATTTAAGCGTCAAGCCCTTACTACGAACTTCAATTGAGAGATACCACGTTACTATTCTTGCAAAGGGCGGGTTTTATTGATGCATCATTGGAGACCAACTGAGTGACTCAACCCGCCTTGACAATACGAATGGGGAATGGGGGGACGTTTTTATTGCCAGCGTCCCACAACTACCCGCACTGTACCGTCTTCTAATACGTCTTCTTCTTCGACATTAAATCCTTGTTTTTGCACGGAATGCATTAACATTTTATGGGCGTATTTTTGATTCACGGAATTGACGAATTCTGTTTGATTAATTCTCGCCCCCCAGAAATCTGCCACGAGTTCATACGCCTCCTCATTTTGGCGAAAGCCTAAATCGTAACCATTAGACTGGCGAATCACGTATTCGGCTTCGGTGGTATTTCCATGATAGCCGCGTACCGAGGTATTGCATTCGACGTGATACCCCAACTCCTGTAATGTTTGATGCAGAATTTCGCCGTTTTTGATTTGAATGTTGATGGTGGTGAAGTGAGACATAGTTTTAGATGATGATTAAAATTGGTGTCCTAACCGCCGTGACGGTTGATATACATGCGTTTATGGCGCTAAAGCGCAACTACGAACTCAGATTAAGGAGTGTGTCATTCAAGTGAAGGCAATGAGTAATCGGGTAAATTTCTCTCTAGGGAAGGATGTGGGAGTTAGACTCTAGCCAGACGCGATCGCACGTCTATTCTGTTTAGTGTAAAGCATAACCGCAGTTAGGAGGGTTTTCAATGGGACTTCGGAAATTAATGGGTTTGGGGCTGGTGATGGTACTTTTGTCTGCTTGTAGTATTTTCTATGAAGACGAAGCGGCTACTATACCGCCAGAGGAGACAGTAGATAAGACAGCAATAGAGAACAGTTCTACCTTAGGTAATGTCTCTGAGAATAGGGAGGAGTTGACGGGTGAGATGATTACGGTGGATGGTAAGGTGGACGAGGTTATCGATTCGAGTACATTTAAGCTGGAACAGGAAGAACCTCTGTTAGACAAACAAGTCCTGGTGATGAATGCTAATCCCGATACGCCGATTATAGAGGACAATTGGGTGAGAGTTACGGGGAAAGTAAGTAAGTTTGTCAGTAAGGAGGAATTGGAGAAGGATTACGATTTGACCTGGGATTTAGATGTGGAACAAAGCATAGAAGTGGAATACGAAAATAAACCAGTGATTTTGGCTGAGTCTGTGGAACTCCTAGCTGTGGATTGAATGGGAGTTTGCCCAGATTGCGGCTTGGGTGCGATCGCGTAGGTTCAATCGGCTTAAGATATTGGTAATATGATTCTTCACGGTCTTCTGGGAAATATACAGAGTTTGAGCAATTTCTCGATTATTCGCACCCGTGGCGATTAAGCGGAGGATTTCCTGTTCTCTGGGGGTTAGTTCATCCCAAGCGGTGGAGGAATTGGAGACAGAAGCAGGGATTTGCGTCATAATCTTTTGACCAATTCCTGGTCCCAATTGAGTATACCCCTTATGCACCGCCCGAATCGCTTGGGCTAATTCGTCGGGGGGTGTATCTTTGAGTAAATAGCCCGATGCACCATAATGCAGGGCTTGGGTAATATACTCATCATCATCGAATGTGGTTAAAACCAATAGTTTGATGTGGGGAAACCGTTGATGGATTTGCCGAGTAGCGGCGACACCATCCATAACAGGCATACGCACATCCATGAGGATAATATCAGGTTGTAGGGTTTCTAGTTGTGCGATCGCGGTTTCTCCATTATCGGCTTCTCCGATAACCTCGAAATCCGCTTCAAATTGTAATAAGGCTTTTAACCCGCGTCGGACTAGACTTTGGTCATCAACTAATAGGATTTTAATCATAAAAGGGCGGGTTTTGTACAAAGTTTACCATCAATAGCCAAGCAGAAAGTCCCTAAACCCGCCCCTACACACTCAACCCTAAATCAGGGCGGGTTTTGTCCAAAATTTACCATCAATAGCCAAGCAGAAAGTCCCTAAACCCGCCCCTACACACTCAACTACTTATGACGAATGACGAATGACGAATGACAAATCACCACTCAACCCTAACTTGACACCCTTGTCCGGGTGCTGTGTTAATTGTAAAACTACCGCCTAATGCTTGGGTACGTTCCCGCATCCCTTGGAGTCCAAAACCCGTGGTATTCTGCATCACATCGAATCCTCTGCCATTATCCTGAATCATCAGATGGAACCGGGAATCTGTCCAAATCTGGATACTCACCTCCGTGGCTTTGGCGTGTTTATAAATATTGGTGAGGGATTCTTGGATAATCCGATAACTCGCCATTTTCACATCAGGCGTCACCGGATGGGACAAATTGATCTGACAATCAGGTAAGATACCTGTAGACTTGTGGAACTCTTGGATTAAAGACGCGATCGCATCCTCTAGAGATTGCCCTTGTAACGGGTTAGAACGCAGGGTGGCTACGGATTGACGCACGTCTTGCAGTGCAGTCGCGGCAACTTGTTTGACTTCGAGTAAAAAATCTTTGGCTTCGGCGGGATTTGATTCCATCAGTCGCAACGCGGCTTCTAAGTGTAGATTAAACGTAATCAGGGAATGTCCCAAGGAATCATGGATTTCCCTCGCAATACGATTCCGTTCTTGCAGCGTCGCCATATCCTCAATCCGGATAGCATAGCGCCGCAGTTGAGCATTTGCCTGTGCCAATTCGTCCCGACTGCGCCGTTCAGCTAATACAGCATCAACTAATAACTGGAGGAAGACCAAGACTAAGCCAAAGACTACTATAGAACTTAACAGGATAAATAGCCAGCGTTCTGGCATTGCCAAAACTGGCGGGCGAAAGGGAGGGCGAGGGTGAAGGCTGCGAGACTGAAATCGGTCAACTTCTCGCATTAGAAATAAGACAAAGGCGAATCCGGTAATAATTAAGCGGCTTTGCCGTTCAAAGATAAAACAGTTTCGGATAACTAAAATAATTAAAATCAAGGGTAACATACGAAGTTTACCCACCAAGGAGACGAGGAGAATTACGCCAATTTCCACGCCGGTATAAATCACCTTGACCGATTTGTGAGTCGGTAATCTCAACCCCATCACACCAAAGACGGCTAAACCCAGCAGATTCAGGAGAGGAAAACGAGGGAGGTGGGGAAAGGGAAACCGCAGGAATTCAATGATAGCGATGATTCCCAAGAGAATCCATTCTAGATATAAAAGGAAAGGAATTGGATGTTTGGTCATTTATCATTGGTCATTGGTCATTGGTCATTTATCATTGGTCATTTATCATTGGTCATTGGTCATTGGTCATTGGTCATTGGTCATTTGTCATTTGTCAGGGAATAGGGAATAGGGAATAGGGAATAGGGAATAGGGAATAGGGAACAGGGTAAGGTAGAGTTTTGATCTCCCCCATCTCCCCCATCTCCCCCACCTTCCCCACACCTAAAACACTAGGACTAAAGTCCTACCTCAAATCAGGACGTTTGCCTCAGGTGGTTCACCCCTTACAGTTTCTAGGATAAAGACATCAAACACCAAATCGTTGGCAACTGTAACATCATGAACATCAAACTCTTACCTCTATTCGCCACCATCGCCGCAATTACCCTCGCGGCTGCACCTATGGCAGCATTGTCCCAACCCCGATTCGCAGAAGAACTCAACCTAACAACCGACCAACAAACGCAGTTAGAACGCATCCGGGATAACAAACACTCGCAAATCGAACAAATTCTCACCCCCGAACAACGGGAACAGTTCCAAGAATTGCAGGGACAACGCCAGCGACACCGGGAAGGGATGCGGGCGCTAAATCTGACCGAAGCACAACGGAATCAGATGCGGGAAATTCACCAATCCGCACGGGAACAGATGCGAGATGTTCTAACCGAGGAACAACAGGAACAAATGCGTCAGATGCGGGGAAATCGTCGGGGTCAAAGAGGAATGGGACGCCCAAATCAAGCCCAATAGATCAAAAGTAACCCGAGAACCCCGTAGGGGCGCACAGACGTGCGCCCTGATTCGTGTCAACAGGCTAAATTCTCAGCCCACACCAACCCTTTGGGTATGGTGTGCGGTAGTTGACAAAAGCAGATTAATATCAGCATATTAGCAATATTCGACAACTCCAGCTCAATATGCATCGACTGAAGTTTCTCAAAGCACTTCGCATTCCCCTAGGCGCCGGAATTATCGGGTTTTCCTTTGCCACAGGTAAACTTCTTCCCCAAACATTGCCCCTATCCCAGGATTTAATTAACCTTAACTCTCAGGATGGAGAAACCCTACTCGTTGAAAGTAATGCTCGTCGGGACTATTTCCCCTTAAGTATCCATTTTGAAACCCAGGAAAATTTAGCCTATTGTGGTGTCGCCAGTATAGTGATGGTACTCAACGCCCTTTCTATCCCTGCACCGCCAACCGCTAACTTTGGGGATCATCACATTTTCACCCAAGAAAATGTTTTAAATGAACAAACCGAAAAAATTCTCCCTGCTGCTATCATTGCCCGTCAAGGGATGACCTTAAACGAATTAGGTCAACTCTTAGAAACCTATCCCCTCAACGCCGAAGTTTACCACGCCAGTGAAGTAACTCTGGACAAATTCCGTCAGATGGTGGTAGAGAATTTACAAGACCCCAATAACTTTGTCTTAGTCAACTACTTACGAAAAACCATGGGTCAGGAACGGGGCGGACATATTTCCCCGATCGCGGCTTATAATCAACAGAGCGATCGCTTTCTAATTTTAGATGTATCCCGCTACAAGTATCCACCCATTTGGGTTGAGGCGGAAGACCTTTGGCAAGCCATGGCGACGGTGGATTCTACCTCAGAAAAAACTAGAGGTTTTGTGCTGATCAATCGTCGTTAATTAGGGGAAAGCTGAATCAGCATATCCATAAGGACGGGTTTTGTTGTTCGGTTATCGGTGGGGAGGTCTGGTTTTGTTGTTCGGTTATCGGTGGGGAGGTCTGGTTTTGTTGTTCGGTTATCGGTGGGGAGGTCTGGTTTTGTTGTTCGGTTATCGGTGGGGAGGGCGGGTTTTGTTGTTCCGTTAGTTCTGAGGATCTGACTTTAGTTCCTAAACCCGCCCCTACAATTGTGACTAAACCCGCCCCTACAACCATTGACAGACGGACAGACGTAGCATGAGGAGTTTGAGTTTCTACATTGATACAGGAAATCTGGTAAGATTGCCCCTTGGCATCTTTTAATCCCGCACGAATGTCTATCCATTCTCCCGTCACCGTTACTGTTCCCGCGACAACCGCCAACTTAGGACCCGGATTTGATTGCATTGGCGCTGCCTTAACCCTGTACAACAAGTTCACGTTTACTCGTCTGAGTTCGGATACTCCCTGGGAAACAGAACGGGCGGTGAGAATTCGGGTGTCGGGTATCGAGGCAAACCAGGTAAAAACTGATGAAACGAATCTGGCTTACCAAGCCTTTCTGAAACTATACAACCAGATTGGTCATACACCTCCCCCCGTCCAACTCAAAATTGATTTAGATGTCCCTCTCGCCAGAGGGTTAGGAAGTTCCGCCACAGCGATTGTCGGTGGATTGGTTGGCGCTAACCAACTCGCTGGGGAACCCCTGAGTCAAACCGAAGTCATGCAATTAGCGATCGCGCTGGAAGGACATCCAGATAATGTTGTCCCCGCTTTGTTGGGCGGCTGTCGTCTGGCGGTGCGGGGGGATGCGGTTCTCAAGGAATGGGAGATTTGTGATATTCCCTGGCATGATCAAATTGTCCCGGTTGTCGCCATTCCCAATTTTGAACTCTCCACCCAAGAGGCGCGACAGGTACTCCCCAACCAAGTGAGTCGGGCGGATGCTATTTTTAATATTGCCCATTTCGGCTTATTGGTACGCGCCTTAGCAACGGGACGAGGTGATTGGTTACAAACTGCCCTCCAGGATACGTTACATCAACCCTACCGACAGGCTTTGATTCCGGGGTATGAAGCGGTACAAACCGCCGCCTTAAAAGCAGGTGCCTATGGAGTGACGATTAGTGGCGCTGGTCCCACTTTGTTGGCGCTTGTCGATCCGATGCAAGCTGAAGCCGTAGTCACCGCTATGGCTGAGGCTTGGCAAGAGGTGGGAATTTCTGCAATAGCGCGATCGCACTCGATTGATACCCAGGGAACCCAAAGCGCGATCGCACCCGCCATTTAACCCGCCTAAGGAGACAGAGGGTGTAGAGACGTAACAGTCTAAGTCTCGATACTCCTTAAATCCAGCCTCCCTCAAGGATCGCGCCGCGTTGAAACCATATCCGACTAGCGAAGCGAAGGATCAACACTCAACACTCAGGGCGGGTTTTGAGGTAACGTTATCGTCAATAGCGAAACGCGATTCCCTAAACCCACCCCTACACACTCAAAACTTCCCCAATTTATAGCTATGCCATAGAAAATCCTCTATGTTTTGACCAAGCACTTCTTATCCGATAATCTGAATAAGGTCTTAAACTTTTGTTACATTGATCGATGAAACCCCTATTTGTTTCATCACCCGTTTCTGGCATAAACTCAATGTTAGTCACTTGATTCAATAGCAATCTCAGCAATTTTTATGACTCCAAATCGACCCTATTCTCACCCTTCTGAATGATTCAGAGAATTTTGACAAAACGATACTGCGATCACGTTGAAACTTGGAGGAGTCATACAAAGTGGCAAATGCAAACGATATAGTTATCCTAAAACAAGGTGTTGAAAATTGGAATCAGTGGCGACTGCAAAATATTAACTTAAATCAAAATCAGAGTAAAACCAATATACTCAAACTGAACTTTAATAAGGTTGATCTGAGTGGATTGAATCTCAGTGAGTATAATTTGCAAAACTTCAACCTCAGTCGAGCCAATCTCAGTCGAGCCAACCTCAGTCGAGCCAACCTCAGTCGGGCGAATCTCTATGAAGCGATTTGTCATACAACAAACCTGAGTCAAGCCATTTTAATTGATACGAACCTCATCGCTGTTTTCTTAAGAAATGCTGATCTCAGAGGCGCAAATCTGAAAGGCGCGGATTTAACCGATGCGAATCTCAGTGGTGCTGATTTGACAGGCGCTAATCTCAGTCAGACAAACCTGAAAGGAGCAAACCTGAGAAATACCAATCTGAATCAGGCAAATCTCAATGGTGCGAATCTGAGTGGAGCAATTTTGAAGGGCGCGATTATTTGTCAAGTCTAGGGGGGACTGAATGTTGTTGAATTTCCAGGTTCCCATTCCCTGAGAAAGGACAAAGCCAAGAAGATAAATTTTTTTAACCAGCATTTGCCAAAACCGAAACTGTATCGGTAAAATGCTGGTTATATTCTTATACTCTGAAAGCGAGACGTATTTCTCTGAACAAAGAATAAACAGCCCATCTTTGGCATGATTTATATCTAAAAAAAAAATATGCAGACTTTAGTTTATCACAAAAAATATCATTATTTTTTAAAGTTGCGGAAAAAGATAAATTATACCTGAATAGGTGTTTTACCGTTTAACCCGAATCAGAGTTTTTTCAGTTAAACTCTACCCTTTATGATAAAATTATCGATACAACGAAAAATCGTCGTAGGATTTGGACTAACCTCTAGCCTGATCGTGATCGTTAGTTTAAGTGGATATTATAGCGCATTTCGCCTGAGAGAGACAAATCACAAAGAACTCCATACCAAAAAAGTATTAACGAAACTTGAAGAAGTCTTAGCTGAAATTACGGATGCCGAAACGGGACAGCGGGGTTATCTTCTCACCGGTAAACCGCGCTATCTCGACCCCTATCAAAAAGCCATTGATAAAGTCAAAGATGATATCAAGCAGCTACAAGACTTGACAGTAGACAACCCTTACCATCAACAAAAGTTAGAGCTAGTCGTCCCTTTAATTAATACCAAGTTTGCCGAACTTGAGCAAACAATTAACTTAAGAAACGAGCAAGGATTGGACGCGGCTTTAGCGATTGTCAACACAAACGAAGGCAAACTGATCATGGATCAGATCCGCGATATCTTTCATCAGATGAAGGCGGAGGAAGAGCGGCTATTGTATGCGCGATCGCAGCACACTCAAGGCACAGTTCATACGACAATATGGATTTTCTCCATTGGACTCATTTTTGACTTAGGTATTCTTGTTTTTGTCTATTATCACATTTATCGCGAAATTAATCAACGGCTGGAGGCTCAAGATCAATTACGAGATAGTGAAAGTCGGCTCACTCAATTCTTAGAAGCGATACCTGTCGGCGTTTTTGTCGTTGATCAAAACGGTATACCCTACTATGCCAATCAGACGGCAAAGAAACTTTTTGGGCAAGGTCTAATTCCCACCAATCCTGCCAATCAGCTACCCGAAATTTATCCAATTTATTCTCCTAAATCTGAGAAAATCTATCCCTCCAATCTTGAGCCAATTATCCAAGCACTTAACGGTAAAAATTCCATCTATGAAGGGATAGAAATTCACCAGCCCGACAAAATAGTGCCGATTGAGGTTTTAGGAACCCCCATCTTTGATGACAAGGGAAATGTTAGCTACGCCATTGTCGTGCTGAACGATATCACCGAACGCAAACGGGGGGAAGCCGAACGACTCAAGTTTACAGGTCATCTGAATAAACTCAATCATGCTTTTTCTCGCTTTGTGCCGGGTCAATTTCTCCAGTTACTCAATAAGGAGACTATTATTGATGTTAAGTTAGGCGACCAAGTTGAGAAAGAAATGTCCGTGTTATTTTCGGATATTCGCGACTTCACTGCTCTTTCGGAAGGGATGACCCCTGAAGAGAATTTTAAATTCATCAATTCCTATCTCTCCCGAATGGAACCCACTATTATTAAAAATAAAGGATTTATTGATAAATATATTGGGGATGCGATTATGGCACTCTTTAGTGGCGGTGCGGATGATGCGGTTAAAGCCGGAATTGCCATGTTGCATCAGTTAACTGAATATAATCAACATCGAGCTAACTGTAATTATCGAGCCATTCAACTAGGTATGGGCATTAATACAGGAACATTAATGTTAGGGACTGTGGGCGGATATAACCGCATGGATACCACCGTGATTAGTGATGCGGTTAATTTAGCGGCTCGTTTGGAAGGCTTAACCAAAAATTATGGCGTATCATTATTAATTTCTCACCACACGTTCAAACAATTACAAAACCCCTACGACTATGCTATCCGCATGATTGATCATGTCAAAGTCAAAGGTAAATCTGAACTGGTTACCGTCTATGAAATCTTTGATGCTGACTTACCGGAAGTTCGAGAGGGTAAATTGGCAAATCAAGACCGATTTGCCTTAGCGTTGTCTCTGTATAATCAACAGGCTTATGCCGAAGCACTACGCTTGTTTGAAGCCTGTTTGCGTCAAAACCCAGCGGATCAGGTGGCGAAAATTTATCAGCAACGCTGTCATCTGAATTCTAATACCAATTCTGTTTGACAATTCTAGCCCGGAGTTCAAACTCCGGGCTAAGAGCTTAAGTTCATAAAATGGACTTAAGCTCTTATATCGTCGTCTAAAGATGACTTAAACAAACATGGCAACTTTCTTTGGGCTTACCCTATTTTCCTGTTCAACCTGTAAGACATTACCATACAGATTGGCAATAATCTGTTGACCTGTTTTCGTGACCTCTAAATACCGCAAAGCGGGTTGGATGTATTGCAACACAATTGTCCAGAAAAAGTTGGGGTAGTTTTGCCGCAGTTCACCCGGATTTTGATAGCCTAAAATTTTATTCGCGCCACTTTCTTCAAACTCGCCAAACAAGGCGGGAATCTTTTGTAAGTAACGTGGATCACTAAGCTGACCAATCAAATCAGCCGCACGAGTCAAACCCGGATAATTCATCGTATCGTGATGGGCGTTATCAGCAGGTACTGGAAAACGGGTTAACTCAATATTGCGTTTTACGATGGCACAATCAATGAAGGGATGAGCGCCGAAATACTCGTCCACAAACCGCTTTCCTCGGTCAATATGGTAGCATGTCAAACTCGCATCGGTTGCCCCCTGGGGCAAGGATATCATCATATCATCAAGACCAATCACGTACAATCGTTGATCAGGTTGGTCATTTCGGCAAATCCCCTTAATATAGCCGATGTCATGGCATAACCAAGACACGATTGATGTGAGCCAATCTTGACGGGAAACGTTTCCTTCTAGGATATGTTTCCCTCGAAGGATTTCTTGTCCGACTAAGCTCACCAAAATGGTATGTTCAACATTGTGGTATAGAGCATCACTCTGGGCAATCCGGTCGAGAGTCACTTGCGCCACTCCCGTGATCACCTCAGCATAATCGGTTTGAGAATTTCCGTAAGTCTGACGGTAGCCGACTTGTAGACGTTCGACACAATCGCGAACTAGCACCCCTGTTAAATTAAACATTGTTCTTCCCCTGTCATACTATCTAAATTTATAACCGAGTCGGGTATTTCAGCCCGGTTGGGCGGCTTTACCCTGGTAGATTCACAGATCAATCGGTGGGGAACACCTATTTATTAGTTTCGTTGATCATCTGGGTTATGTAAACCATAAAACCTCACAAAAAAAAATAATAGTTTGGGTGAGCTAACAATCCAAATCAATTTTATTTGTTGATCAAAGAAAAACCTCATAAAACCTCATAACTATTTCTTTGTATGTTCATCGCCCGTTAAAAAAGCCTGAAATATCAGGTAAATTTTTTTAATCGCTATTCCCAGAATCGAGAAAAATTAACTTCGCCGAGAGAGCGCTTGTTAAAATTATAATAAAGTTGATGATTAGAATGGATATAATTTAGCATGGCATAACCCTAGCAGGAAAGCAACGGCGGGGGATCGTCTTATGTAAGGGGTTGAGAAATATTCACATAACTTAATATACTGGAGTTTATTTCCACCAACCTACTTAGCCAGACTCAATGAAACGTGAAATCGTTTTGTTGTCGGTTCCATGTTTCCTGTTCCCTAGTTTTAATTTTGAATTTTATTGATGAAGGGGAGATGGATTATAAAGACGCCTTAAATTTTATCGATCGCTTAACCTATCTGAAGACGGGAAAGCACCTAAATGACCTAGAACGGCAGGTTTTTGTCGGATCTTGGCAAGGACGCTCCTATAAGGAGATTTATCCGCAAAATCCGGAGTATGTGGAAAAATATGTGGGCTATAAGTTATGGCAAAAGCTTTCCCAGGTATTAGGGGAAAAAGTCAGCAAAAAAAAGATTCAGGGTGCGATCGCGCGAGCCAAGACGCAGCAGCCGCAAGTGTTTCTCAGTTACCGAAACCAAGAGCCTGACGAGAGTTTAGCGATTCAGTTAGAGGAGGCGATCGCCCAAGCCGGATATCCAGCCTTTAGAACAGGGGTGGGAAAGGGTTCCAGCCATTCCTCTGCTGTCGCCGAGAATGAATTAGCCCAGATTGATCATCAACTGGCGCAATGTGAGTATTTTATCCTGCTACTGTCTCCCCAAGCCGCATTGAGTGAAATGGTGATTGAAGCGTTACGACGGGTTCAGGAGTTACGAGATGAGAGTCACAACGCCAAACCCGTTATCTTACCAATTCGGGTTAATTGCCCGCCCTGTACCCCCCTCAACCACGATTTACGCAGTTATCTCCAGGGAATTGGCTATCAAGAATGGAACACTCCCGCCGATACACCCACTGTGATACAGGCGGTGTTACAACGGTTGTCGGGGAGTGAGGATTGGGAAACGCCAGTCTGGGAAGGGAATGATGTAGCGGAGGAGATCAGCAGCTATCAGACTCCGATCAACCCCTTACCGCCTTTACCCGTGGCTGAACCGGAATTACCCAAAGGTCAAGTGCGGTTAGCTTCCGCCTTCTATGTCGAACGAGTTCCCGATGAAACTCAATGTTATCAAGAAATCCTCAAACCAGGAGCCTTGATTCGCATCAAAGCACCGCGACAGATGGGGAAAACTTCGTTAATGGCGAGAATTTTGTATCAAGCCAGAGAGCAAGGCTGTCGCACAGTTCCCTTAAGCTTTCAACATGCGGATAAAAGCGTGTTTACCAATCTCAATCAACTCTTACAGTGGTTATGTGCCAAAATTACCCGGAAGCTGCGTTTACCTCATCAAGTTGAGGCATATTGGACGGATACGTTTGGGAGTAAAGATAACTGTACGGCTTATTTTGAGGATGTTTTGTTATCGGAAACCGATGCACCGTTAGTCTTAGGATTAGATGAAGTGGATCGGGTGTTTCAGCATCCCAAAATAACCGATGACTTTTTTGCCCTCTTACGCGCTTGGTATGAAGAAGCTGGGTATGGGGATAGCGATAGTGATTTGTGGGCAAAATTGCGTTTAGTGGTGGTGCATTCAACGGAAGTTTATATTCCCTTGGATATCAATCAATCGCCATTTAATGTGGGTTTACCGATTGAATTATCGGAGTTTAGTCGAGAACAAGTTACCGATTTAGCCCAGCGTCATGGACTCAATTGGCAAACTCATCAGGTTGAGCAATTAATGACAATGGTGGGTGGACATCCCTATTTAGTCCGAGTAGCTCTTTATTATATAGCCAGAGGGGAGTTAACCTTAGAGCAATTGGTAGAGATAGCGCCAACCGAGGCGGGAATTTACGGGGATCACCTGCGCCGACATCTATGGAATTTGCAGCAGCACCCAGAATTGGCGACAGCTTTTGCTCAGGTGCTAGTGGCGGAGGAACCCGTTGAGTTAGAATCCGTGTTGGCGTTTAAATTACACAGTATGGGATTAGTGCAGTTACGGGGAAATGCGACTGTACCCCGCTTTGAATTATATCGCCAGTATTTTCGCGATCGCCTACAAAACGTATTTTAAGTCCAAGGGTATGCTTCAATCAGCTTTTTAGGATTACCGAAACCCTCGATATACCGTAGGGTGGGCAGTGCCCACCAGCCAAAATTTCAGTAAGCTGTCATGCCTTTAAATTGGGTATTAGTAGCGAGCAAGATGCAAAGCCTTCGGCATGGCTTCGCTTAACGCACTACAAGGATGAGAGCAATTATTGACATTACCCTGTCAGATTAGTTGTACCGATTCCGCCTAGCTAATAAGCGATCGCGCCCGCTATCAATCGCTTACAATTGGGATACACTGTATCATTCTGTAGCTATTGCCATGAATCTTCCTGTGCAACTCCAGCAAGACGCCGAAAAGTGGGCAAGTCAGCAAGGAATCTCGTTGGAACAGTTCATCCTACAGGCTGTCGCGGAGAAAGTCACTGCCCTCAATCAGCAAAATACTGAAATAACTGCTCCAGTCTCACCAGTCGTTCACTCATCAACCTCTCAACATCCAAAAGTCTATCGCAAAGAAGGTATCTTAGTCGTTGAAACCGAACCAATTAACAATCTTGACATCAACGCCTTCATTGACGAAGTGCGAACCGAACCAATTAACAATCTTGACATCAACGCCTTCATTGACGAAGTGCGAGAAGAACGTATTCGGGAGCAGATAATACAGACAGCAATACCTACACCCAACCTCTACGAAACCGATTTTTATGCTTGGACGCAGGAACAAGCATCGTTACTCCGCCAACAGCAGTGGAGTCAGCTTGATTTGGGCAATCTGATTGAGGAGATTGAATCCTTGGGAAAACAGCAACGCCAGGAATTGCGAAATCGTTTGACGGTGCTGATTGGACATTTGTTGAAATGGGAGTACCAACCACAACGCCGGAGTCGGAGTTGGCTGGCGACGATTCGCGTACATCGCCGTGATACGCTAGAGTTGCTCAAAGACAATCCAAGCCTAAAGCCTTACCTTGAGGATGCACTGGTTTTAGCTTACGAGAACGGTAGAGATCTGGCAATGGGAGAAACTGACTTGCCAGAACAAACCTTTCCCCAGACGTGTCCTTATAATTTAGCAGAAATTTTAGAGGATAATTTTTATCCGGGTGAACCGAGTGAGTTGGTAAATGAATGGGAGGGAGAAAACGAATCATAATAATAATTACTGTAGGTTTTGAAAACACCAGTCAATCCAACAGCCCCCTCATTATATAAATATAAGAGATGAATTCTATGATTATAGATAGTGTTGAAATTAAAGGTTTTTGGGGGACGAAAAAAGCATCGGCTATTATTAACCAAATTGAAAGAAAAAGCATTAAATGTTGCTAAATAAACTGTGAAGCTACTTTAGCAAAATTCGGCACGTTGACTTGTTCTATTTTAAACCGACTTCACTAATTTACAGCCGTTTACAAGAGTTGCGATCACACCAGATTGATATAGCTGAAGTGGTGGAATGTGTTGTATAGGTTTTCTGGGCGCAAGCCTTGCGCCCCTACAAGGTTACTAAACGAATATTAGAATGGATTGAAACTCTTATCCAGTCGTCTTTAGACGACTTGAGCTTTTAGCCTTGGGTTTAAACCCAAGGCGGTTTAATTCAAATCCCTAATCTGGTGTCTTCTACCTCTTGCAGCCCCCATGAGTAAAGCCAAACCCATCACCTCCCCCTACAAAGTTGGGGGTCATCTCCCGCTTAACGCCCTTAGCTACGTGGTGCGACAGGCGGATACGGAACTCTATCAGGGGTTAAAGGCGGGTGAGTTTTGTTATGTTCTTAATTCCCGCCAGATGGGTAAAACCAGTTTGCGGGTGCGGGTGATGCATAAGCTACAAGGGGAGGGTTTTGCTTGTGCGGCGATTGATTTGACCAAAATCGGTTCCCAGGATATCACGGCGGATCAGTGGTATGCGGGGATGATGAGACGCTTGGTGACGAGTTTTCCGGCGCTGCGGGGGTTTAACTTAAGGGCGTGGTTGCGCGATCGCGAATATCTACCCCCTATCCAACGCTTGAGTGAGTTTATCGAACAAGTGCTGCTGGAGTCTATCCCCCAAAGGGTAGTAATTTTTATTGATGAAATTGATAGTATCCTCAGTTTAAACTTTCGCACCGATGATTTTTTTGCGGTGCTGCGGGCTTGTAATGAATATGATCGGCTGACGTTTGCTTTGTTTGGAGTGGCGACACCAGCGGATTTAATTCAAGATAAGAAACGGACGCCGTTTAATTTAGGTCGTGCGATTGAATTGCATGGGTTTAAATTAGCGGAAGCTCAACCCTTAGCCGCTGGATTAGCTAATAAATCTAGCCAAGCCCAAAGGATTTTAGCCGCTATTTTAGACTGGACAGGGGGACAACCCTTTCTCACTCAAAAACTCTGTCATTTAATTATCAATAGCGACTCCTCCCCGACTCCTGGAAACGAAGAGGAATGGGTAGCACAGATTGTCCAACAGCGTATCCTGGAAAACTGGGAAGCTACTGATGAACCGCCTCATCTAAAAACCATTCGCGATCGCCTGTTCCGAATTGGACAGCGAAATCGGGGACTCTTGGGGCTTTATCAGCAGATTTTACAACAGGGGGAGGTTCACGCCTGCGATAGTTCTGAACAACGGGAATTGTGTTTATCTGGAGTGGCAATTAAGCAGGGGGGAAAACTGCGTGTCTGTAATCGTATCTATGCCGCCATTTTTAATTACAGTTGGGTGAACAAAGCTTTAGCCGATTTGCAGGCTAGCTTTGAGCAAATTGTTACTCAGCAAGAACAAAAACTTCTGTCCATGCTGAGTTTTATGGAAGGCAAGGATTTTGCCGATATCCTCCATGAAATTTTAGGCTCAGTTACCCTAAAAATGGGAGAAGCCTTGAGCGTGGATCGGACGACGATTATCTTTATTGATGATCAGCAAAATCAGATCTGGTCGATTATTGCCCGAAATGAAGGGAAAACCTTTCCCGATATTCAAATCCTTACCAATAAAGAAACAGAAGCCCGATTGACCAACTTTAAGAAATTTAGTGAGATTCCCTTTAACTTTCGCCAAGAGAACCCAGACACCATTCCCGATAAACTCAATCAAGCCAATGGCTATGCGATTTACAATGAATTAGTTTATCCCATCGCCAATCAACAGCAGAATTTGATTGCGGTGATTCAACTAATCAATAAACTGAAACGGTTTAACAATCCCCAAGCGCCTCTATCGGAACGCATTGACCAACAAGGGTTTACCCTCACCGATCAACGCCAGTTAGATGAATATGCGCCAACTATTTTACGCATTTTAGAGCGATGCCAATACTGTTATAAATTAACCCAACGGTTACAAGCGGCTGAAGCCCTAACCGAAGCCACGCATTCTCTGTCTCACAGTAGTTTAAATTCCGAAGAAATCCTGGGACGAGTCATGGATGCGGCGAAGAAACTGATGAATGCCGATCGCAGTACCCTCTGGTTATTAGATGCAGATAAGCAGCAGTTGTGGACAAAGATTCCCTTTGAAGATGGGTCAGTGCGAGAACTGCGAGTCCATGTTGGGCAAGGATTTGCTGGGAAAGTTGCCCAAACGCAAGAACCGTTAAATATTCCCTTTGATTTGTACGATCATCCTGATTCAACCACCGCCCAAGAAACCGATCAAAAAACAGGTTATCGCACCTGTAGTTTACTTTGTATGCCTGTTTTTAGTCCCGATGGTGAACTCCTCGGTATCACCCAGTTAGTGAATAAACGCAAACCGGGTGAATTTCCTGATTATAACCCCGCCGATTGGCCCCAAGCGCCGGAATGTTTTCAGGCAAGTTTTGATGCTAATAGTCAAAAATATATGCAGATTTTTAACTCTCAGGCGGGGGTAGCGTTGCAAAATGCTCAGAAGTTTGAGCGCATAAAGCAAAAGGCAGATAGTCACCAGCAAAATGTCGTCAGTCAAACCCTAGCGATGCTGAATACGGTGATGGATAATCAGGGGTTTGATGATATTCTGGATGGTACGTTGCGATCGATTACGTTGAAGACGGGTAAATCCTTATCTGCCGATCGCACGACGATTTTTCTACTCGATGAAGAAAAGAAGGAATTTTGGTCAATTGTTGCTGAAGATGAGGGGAGTGGTTCCCTAGAAATTCGCATGAGTGCGGATAAAGGAATTGTCGGCGAAGTCGCCCGGTTCAAGCAAACGATTAACATTCCTTTTGACTTCTATGATGATCCGCGATCGCAGATGGCAAAGGAACAGGATAAAAGAACCGGATATCGGACGTATACCATGTTAGCGATTCCTCTTTTAAATGACCAAGGGGAGTTAGTTGCTGTTGTTCAGTTACTCAACAAATTAAAACGGGTTGCTAATCCCACAGCAGCTTTATCGGAACGCATCGATAAACAGGGATTTAGCCGCACCGATGAAGAACGATTTGCCGAAAATGCCCCTTTAATTCAAATGATTCTGGAAAGCTTCCGTTCCTATCATAAAACAGCACGCGGACAACGAGTCGCCGCCGCATTGATGGCAGCAGCCCGTTGTGTTCAAGGTTCTCTAGAGATGGACGATATTTTACAACGAGTGATGGGGGCGGCTAAACAATTATTAAACGCTGATCGTAGTACCTTATGGTTAGTTAACCGTTTAGCCGGGGAATTGTGGACAAAAATTCGCTTTGACGAGGGTGAACTCCGAGAATTGCGTATACCAATTGGACAAGGGTATGCGGGTCAAGTGGCGATGACGGGGGAACCGTTGAATATTCCCTTTGATTTGTACGATCATCTTAACTCAGAAACGGCAAAGAAAACGGATCAAAAGACAGGGTATCGTACTTGTAGTTTACTCTGTATGCCTGTCTTTAGTCCCGATGGAGATTTGCTGGGGGTGACGCAATTAGTGAATAAGCGGAAACCGGGCGAGTCTTGGGAATTTGAGACTCTTATGTTATCGGAAACTGTCCCGGAGTATTTCCAAACCAGTTTTGATGACAGTGATCAGAAATACATGCAAATTTTCAATAATCAAGTTGGCGTTATCCTGCAAAATGCCGAACTTTTAGCCGCACTCAAGCGACAGGAAGAAAGTTTGCGCGGTAATGTAAATGGACAGTAGGAAGATTAGGGAGATGGGGGAGATGGGGAACAATGTAGAGACGTGCCATGGCACGTCTGGAAGATGGGGAAAATGAGAGAACTTTCCTTGTCTGTGTAATCAGTGTCAATAAGCTCTCACCTCCCTACCCCTATCTCTCCAATAAATCCGTGAAATCAGTGTTTTGACAAATGACAAATGACAAATGACAACCTACCACCAAATCAAACGTCGAGGTGGAAAGCCTGACTCTTCCCACGAGTCTCCGGCTTCTTTCAAAACAGCATCCAAGTCAGCGACGGTAAACTCGTAACCATCAGTAGCCGCCAGTTCCACAAACTCTTCCTTGGTTTTGAGGGCGTCGTATTTAGCTCGCAATTTTTTATCTTTTCCGCCTGCTTCGAGTAAATTGATCACATTGTCTTGAGACATCGTTGCTAACCTCTCTTAGAAACCTGGGTAATACCAATTCGTTAGACATTACACTTGATCTATCCCACCATTGACACCACCTCACCTGACTAAGGGAAGGTTAGGAGGCGTGACTATTCTGCCAAAGAAATAGGATGAGATACCTCAACTGATGAATAGTATCTCAGCCTTTCCTGTAGTTTTTTGTATTTAAATTATCTTTTTGAGACTATTGTTTTCTGAGAAATATTGCAATTTATTGCTATACAATTAAACTTGTTTACAATCAATTACATTGAGGCAGAGTAATGCAAACAAGCGTCTCAAAAAATAACCGAACCACTACTCAGGCTGAATCACTTCAAAGTCAGATTCATCCAGAGACAACATCAGAGGAACGTCATTCGGATTCATTAAATTTTGTTCTAAGCGGACTATCCAACGTCCTGACTCTTCACGACCTTGGATAATCCCCTGAATACCCGCAGCATATTCAGGGCGAATAACCCGAATTAAGGTTCCTACCTTGAGCATTAGCCAAATAGTATCTGCTTTACCTTCCCTAAACATGAGGGACGTTCTGTTACTTTAACCTAATTTTAACCTTTTCTTATACATAAGAATACATTGGGTGACAAGTCTGTCGATCCCGGTTTTTGTCAAGGTTTCCGGACATAATCGTCAGTTATTGTTCCATCAAAATCAGTCGCAACGGGTCTAAACGGACGTACCAGGGAAAGGGGCGGTCTTTGAGATTCGCCCATTTTTCCTTGTAAACCTCAACTTGTAGGTGGTAGTCTTGGGCGTGACCTGGAGGCTGATGCAGTTTGATATATAGTGTTGTCCGGTGTTGCGTCTCACTGGTCATCACCAGCCAGCAGGGAAAAGTATTCTCTCCATCGGGATGATGGGGAAAGGTGAAGTGGTGGGCGCGAATTCCCACATACGTTAATTTGTTAGGAATTGGTTCAACCACCTGAAGCGTACAGCCCCAGTCTAGCGCCTCAATTGTTTGGGGTTCAATCATCCGGGCGGTGGAAAAGTTTTTACATTCAGTAACCTGGGCGACTTCAAAGCTAGGAGGACGTTCAAAAATAGTCTCTTTGGTATCATTAGCAATCACGTTTCCGTGGGAAAGAATCAGTAAATTCTGGCAAATTCGATACGCTTCTTCTAGCTTATGAGTGACAAATAGTGTCACGCCTTCATAGGTGGAAAGCGTTTCACTCAATAGCCTTTCAATTCGGCTGCGTAAATAAGTATCCAGGGCGGAAAGAGGTTCATCTAAGAGTAAGGCTTCTGGCTGAATTGCCAAAGCCCTAGCTAAAGCAACTCGCTGCTGCTGTCCGCCAGAAATTTGCTCAGGGTAGCGGTTTTCTAAGCCTTGTAACTGCATCATCTCCATATATTTGGAAATGCGCTGTCTGCGTTCCAGTTTGGGCAAATTTTGCAGACCAAATGCAATATTTTGGACAATGGTTAAATGGGGAAATAGGGCATAATTTTGAAACACAAAACCAATCCGGCGTTGACGACTGGGAATATTAATTCCCCGTTGTGAATCAAACAAAACTCGTCCATTGAGAACAATTCGCCCCTGATTGGGTGAGTCTAATCCCGCAATGCAGCGCAGTGTCATACTTTTGCCAGAACCGGATGTGCCTAAGAGTCCTAATGGTTGTCCATTGGCTTCTAATTGGGCGTCTAAGGTAAACCCAGGTAATTGCTTTTTTAGGTTAACAAAAAGTCCTTTATTGCCATATCTGATCCCTCTGTAGTCCGTCCTTTTATATCTCCCTCTTGTCCCCCTTTTTAGATCCCCCTCCCGTCCCCCTTCAAAAGGGGGAAGCCAGGAGAACCAGTGCGCGATCGCGTGCCACTTGGCGGAGTGCTGTGTTCCTGACCAGTAGTTGATCGTGGCGATTACCAAGAGTGCGATCGCCACCATCAGCAGCACCCAGTTTAATGCCTCTCCCATCTTACCTGCTTCTGCGGCAAAGAAGATCGCGATCGGCATGGTTTGAGTTTTGCCAGGAATACTACCTGCTAACATTAATGTGGCACCAAATTCTCCTAAAGCCCTGGCAAAGGCTAAAATGGTTCCCGAAACCACACCAGGTAATGCCAAGGGTAATAGAATCTGCCAAAAAATCCGCCATTCTGATGCCCCTAATGTTCGAGCGCAATGAATCAAATCCTTGTCAATTTGTTTAAAGGCACTCAGTACCGTTTTATACATTAAAGGAAACGCCACAACTGTAGCCGCGATTACCGTTGCTGACCAGGAAAATATTATAGTAATTCCTAGTTGCTTTAACAATTGTCCCACAGGACTATTTCTACCCAAAAGCAGTAGTAGCAGAAAACCGATAACTGTCGGCGGTAGCACCAGGGGGAGAGTAAAAAACCCATCAATTAATCCTTTTGCTTTACCGCGATAGCCATACATCCATCGGGCGGCGGCAATTCCCACTAAGAAAGCGAAGATTGTCGCAACAAATGCGGTTTTTAGCGAAATCCACAGTGGAGATAAATCTGAATAGGGCATTCTATTCGTCCAGTAATCGAATTATGGCGAGAAGGTTGGGGGATAGTTCGATTGATAATATCTCAGCTTTTCCTAGGGTTTTCTGTAGTTTAACTATCTTTTTTATATATTAGGTTCGTAGTAGGGCACCTTAGCCTATAAACCTAACCTATAAACTCGCCTCGATTAAACGGTAGAATTATTTTTTTAACGCAGAGGTACGCAGAGGTAAGCGCAGAGGTACGCAGAGGGAGTTGGCGGTTGGGGAAGGACATTTACAATAGTCGTCACGCCAGTAGAGAGTAGGGTGCGTTAGTGAAACGTAACGCACCATTGCTCAGTTTGATAGGTATTTTAATCCTTTCAATTGTTAATCGCTAGCCAAGCTAAAACCATACTCTTCAAACACGGCTTGAGCGGGTTCAGTTGAGAGAAACTGCACAAATTCTTTTGCTGAATCTGGATTTTTACTCTCTTTTAATACCGCAACTGGATAAATAATTGGTGCGTGAGACGTTTCTGATGCCGTGGCGACAACTTTGACATTATCTGATACGTTAGCATCCGTGGCATAAACTAATCCTGCCTCAACATTCCCGGTTTCTACATAAGAGAGGACTTGGCGCACATCTTTGGCGAAAACCAATTTAGATTGGATAGGTTTATATAAATTCAGGGAAGTTAGGACTTCTTTACCATATTGTCCAGCGGGTACACTTTCGGGATCGCCAATTGCAATTTTGCTCACTTTATCAGTCGTTAATCCTTTGAAATTAGAAATATCGGTTTTATCCTTTGGTGTAACCAGAACAATTGAGTTTTTCAATAAGTCTTTGCGCGTATCCGTTAGCAGTAAGTCTTTTTCTTGCAAAGCGTTCATCTGTTTTGGCGCGGCGGATAGAAAAACATCTACAGGCGCTCCCTGTTCGATTTGCTGTTGCAGAGAACCGGAAGACCCAAAGTTATAGGTAATGATAACGTGAGCTTGTTCTTGAGTATACAGGGGCGCGATCGCTTTCATAGCATCCTGTAGGCTAGCCGCCGCTGATACCGTGAGTTCTACTGATTCGGGTGACGTGGCGGAAGGGTTCGGAGGTGTCCCTTGAGAACAACCCACAACAATTAGGAATGTCGCAACCATCCATGCCATTGAGAAAACACGTCGTTTTTTCATTTCCCTGTTGCCTCAGCTAATGACTGACAGAAGGTGTTGATAGGAGCATCGTACTAATCTGAACCATGACTTACCAACTTAGCAGGTCTGGGCGGGTTTTGTAGAAACGTTATCATCAATAAATCAAAGCAAGTCCCTAAACCCGCCCCTACAAACCATTTCTACCTGGATATCAGCAGGCTGGGCGTAATAGGGAGCGGTTAAGACTAATCCATCTACGCCCGTTGCCGCATAATTGGCAATATTAGCGTCATTAATCCCGCCCGCTGCCAAGGTAATCAGGGTTGGATTCATGGACTTAATCTGGGGAATTGCCTCCGCTAATGCCTCAGCGTTTACTTTATCAAATTGAATCCCATCTATGCCTGAAGCAGCTAAGTTAAAGGCGGTAGCCATATCTTTGACTTCAACAATGACTTTCTTTTCTTTAACCTGACGCTTAATTACGGGTAGTTGCTGAATGAAGGAGTCAATTCCACCCAGAAAGTTGAGATGCTGTTGGAAGATTAAAACGGTTTCTGAGACTCCCAGTCGATGAGGATATGCCCCACCCGCTAAGATAGCTTTCACGGCGATGGGTTTGGTTCCTGGGATGACTTTGCGAGTGGTATAGAGCATCACATCTTGATTCGCCGCTTGTGCTAATTGCACTAGATTGTAGGTTTTGGTGGCGACTCCACAGGCATATTCGAGTAAATTCTGGGCAGGTTTCCAAGCCAGATGCAAGGCGGCGGCGTTTCCGGTAGCACTGAGAAAGGGGACACCTGCGTCTAAGATTTGACCCGTTGCCAAGATTGCTATCACCTCTGCCCCAACTTGGCGTAAGATACTGGCGGATTCTTCGGTGCAGGCTAGAACGGTTTTGGCGCGAGTGGTAAAGCGGATTGTCCCCGTGCGATCGCCAATCCCTAACACCTGGGTGGTTAAATCAAAATAGGGAACGTCTTCTTGGATTAACTGTTCGATAAACTGCTGTGAGATAAAAACCATTACCTATGTCGCATTTTTGCCTTTGGTCGTATGACTAGGCTATATCAGTTCTGCGAGGGTAAAAGTGAGTAAAATAATACAATTTACTGTTTTCATCAAAATATTCAGCAAAATCAGAAAATTCAGTGATTTTTGGTATTATTAGCTGGTGAACCAATGACTAAAGCAGGGATTGAACTATGGAAATTAGCGCTCGCAATACCTTTAAAGGAACAGTAAAAAAGGTTGTACCTGGCTCTGTGAACAGTGAAGTGACCCTAGAAGTTGCTCCTGGGGTGGAAATGACGGCAATTATCACCAAGTCTTCTGCGGAACGACTTGGTCTCGCCGAGGGTAAGGAAGCGTATGCTGTTGTTAAAGCGACAGATGTCATGGTAGCAACAGATTAAAGGGTGCGTGCTTAAATATTGGGTTGTGCCAAATCCTCAGTTTTCACCAGTCAACAGCAGCCCGGAATCGTAGGGGCGCACAGACGTGCGCCCTGACTTAATTAGGATAGGACTTTTCTCATCTCACAAAAATTGTCAGCCAAGCGGGAATCCTGATAAAAATGTTTTCAAAACTACTGATATCGCCGTCTTGCTCGCCTTGCCAAAGCTTGCTGCAATTTTTCTTCCAGTTCCTGAATTCTAGTTTCATGACGATTGAGTTCTTGCTGTTGCAGCAGCAGAGAAAGTTTCAAATCTTCCCAGCGTTGGGTATACGTTGTCCATTGCTTTTCCAGATATGTAAAGGCTTGGAGAATGTTAACAATTGGTCCGGCTGTCGTCGAATAAACTTGACAAACTTGTCTATCTGAAGTGACCTCAATTAAGACCAGCATACCTTTATTAATATGCTTGACTTGGGTGGCGATAATTACTTCATCTTGAACCGTGCGCCAAATTTGTCGGCTTCTTTCTTGGCAATAGGCTTGCAGTTTAAGTACCGTTGCCCGACTGCCAATCCAGGAATGATTTTTTTTGACTTCAGCTAAATACAGCATAATTTTATCCCTTTAATGTGCTTAGAAAAACTATTGCGGAGATGCATCATTTATGGCATTTAATGATCAGATTAAGGTGATTATTGTTATTGTTTATCATTAAAAATAGGCATCTAGTATTCCAAGCTACAAATAATTGCTTAATCGCTCTTTGTTATTTTTATTTAAGATTAAAAAAATTATAATTAACTGTAGGGTGGGTTAGGCGATAACTCCATGAAGCGGAATAACTATTTAATCAGATATCCGCCGTAACCCACCAATAATAAGGGTAAAAAGGACATAGAATAACGGTGCGTTACGCTTTGCTAACGCACCCTACAATTTGCGGTGATAAATGGCAGCGTTTATGGCGAAGACAGCGCAACTACAAACGGTTTAACCACAACCTAAGCCACTCCCGGTACATTCGCCAACTTTACCCGCTGCAACTTGCCGTTTGCCTTTCAGCTTTGACAAATCACTTCCTTCATAAACGGCTTGTAATCCCGTCTCAATAAAACCGCTCATTTCTACCGGAAGCACACCACACTTGGTCAAAATTTCTTTCGGGTTATCGCCAATACTACTGGCTAAAATTGCCCGACAATCTTTTAGCATATTCGCGACTTTTTGCCACCGTTCAAAACCACTTCCACGGTCAGGGGCGAGGCGTTCTTCTACTAAGGTAAAGCCTTGATCCGTTTTCTGCCAAATCTGAAACTGATCCACTTGACCTAAATGCTGATTCACCAGAATTCCTTCAACGGTTGCTACAGCGACATAAGGGCGTTCTTTTTCTTCAATGGGAATCACTTTCTTGGAACAAGCAATCAAACACCCGTGGAATTCTTCGGACTGATCTGCCCCTAAAAGTCCCACAGCATCCGCCCGACAGCGCGTGCAATGGCGCATTTGCGGTAAATATTCCTCGCATTCTTTGCGGATTTTCGCCATCATAATTGCATCGGGTTCAGTTAATCCCTCAAATGGCGTTTCGGCGGTGGGATACATCGCCATGGCATTAAATAAATCTGCCCCCAATTCTGCCATGGCTTTGGCGACTTCCACCACATGATGGTCATTAATTCCGGGCATAACGATGCAGTTTATTTTTACTGTAATCCCGGCAGCTTTCAATCCTTTGACGGCTTCTAATTGCCGTTCTAAGAGTAGTTTTGCGCCTTTTAATCCCTGATAAACGGACTTTTCATGGCGTACCCATCGGTAAACTTTGCGGGTAATTTCTGGGTCGATCGCATTGATGGTAACGGTAACGTGACTGACGCCAATTTCGGCAATTTCGTCGATATATTCGGGTTTGAGATTTAACCCATTGGTCGCCAAGCAGAGGATTAAGTCGGGAAACTTTTCCCGCAGCAGCCGCATTGTACCTAAGGTTTCCTCTGGATTGGCAAAGGGATCACCAGGACCGGCAATTCCAGCAACACTGATTCTCGGTTCTTTTTCTAATACCTTTTCCATGTAAACAGCGGCTTGGGCGGGAGAAAGAATAGTGCTGGTGACACCGGGTCTACTTTCGTTAACACAATCATATTTGCGATTGCAATAATTACATTGGATATTGCATTTGGGTGCTACAGGTAAATGGACTCGTCCGAACTGTCCTTTTACCTTGACATTAAAACAAGGGTGATTTTCTAAGTTAATTGTAGCTGTCATGGTTTTCTCTCCTGAAGTGATGAGTTTAATTTGCGGAAACTTATCAAGACTAAGTTAGTGACGAATGATTACTTGTGAACGAATGACGAATGACGAATGACAAATGCAAAATCAAAGATAGCCATACCCCACGGGTGAATCAGCTTGCTTCTTCTCGATAATGGCATTCACAATCCGATCTAACAGGTTCTGAGTGCCGCGATACCCCAGATGTAGCATCCGCTGTCCGCCAAAGCGATCGTGAATGGGGAAGCCTACGCGGATTAGGGGAATTTGCTGTTTTTTAGTCAGGGAATATCCTTTGCTGGTTCCAATCAACATATCGGGGTCTAGATTTTCGATTTCTTCAGAAATTTCGTAGAAATCAAATCCTTCTTTAACGATTGGTGGTTCGCTGACAATATCAGACGTAACCGCGTTAATTGCGTCCTGAAACTGTCCACTATTTCCTCCTGATGCACATAATACTATCTTCATGCCAATTTCGGCTAAAAATGCCGTTAATCCGACACATAAATCTTCTTCTCCATAAACAACTACCCGCTTACCAAACAGATATTTATGGGAATCAACATAGGCATCCACTAACCGTCCCCGTTCCAGTTGATGTTTTCTCGGTGTCGCACACCCAGAAACCTCTTCTAGGGCTTCAAAGAAGCGATCGCACTCTCGCAACCCAATCGGCATCCCCAAGGCGTACAGGGGAACACCGCAGCGTTCAGCCAGAAGTTTACCCCCAGAATTCCCAGTCCGTTGCAACACTTGACCGAACTCAATCGTGGCGTCAGAATGTCCCATAGTTTGAATCGCCGCAATTGGCGTTCCCCCTTCTGGAATCTTTTCATAGTCCATTTGTGCGGGGGCGTCTAAGGTTTCTGAGATATCCGGTAGGATAGTTCCTGGACAATTAAAATCATCGAGAACTTCTTTTAGATAACGGATATCGGCTGGAGAAACTAATCCCGGTAAAAGATTGACTTTGGACGTGTTGAGTATGTAGGGGCGGGTTTCACTACTATCCTTTTCTGTTTGCTCAGATGTGAATAAACCCGCCCCGACTCCTGGGGATTGGGAAGACGTTTTGGGTTCGACTGTTTCCGATTCAACTAATTGATCAATAACTGCCTTTACTGTGGCATGAAAGCCTTCGATATGGGTGCCACTATAACTGGGGGTGGAGACATTTAACAAGGTTGGTAATTCCTTGTCGCCAAATTCTTCCTTAAACTCTTTCAACAACCCACTGACATTATCGCCAATGGTTTCAGTTAAGCAAGTGGTGGCAATTCCTACAACCTTTGCGCCATATTTATCCATGACATTGAGGATACCTTTTTTCAGGTTAGGTCCTCCGCCATAGACAGCGTGTTTTTCACTCAAGGAAGATGAGGCAATGTCAATGGGTTCGCGAAAGTGACTAATGATATAACGCCTCATGTAGGTGGCGCAGCCTTGTGATCCATGGAGAAAGGGCACGGTTCCTTCTATTCCCCGAAAGGCAATACAAGCGCCCAGGGGTTTACACAGTTTACAGGCGTTAGTTGTGGAAACGTAAGCTTCGGTTTTTTGCTTAATTTTGAGTTTCTTAGACATGGTTTTATCGGTGGCAGCGAATTCGGTAATGGTTTATCATTTCAATCCTGGAATAATGGTGCGTTACACTACCCTTTGGAAACGCGGCGTGAACGCTAACCCTACAACTTAAGTTTGAGGAATAATGGTGCGTTACGCTTCGCTAACACACCCTACAACTTGAGGCACTAAAGTGCCTACTACGAACAACCCGTTTTAACGGGTTTAAGCTTTTAGCCGGAACTTGAGTTCAAGGCTTGATTTTTACGCGGCACAAATCTCCAGACGGGAGACATAACGGTACTATGTACTTCCTTAGCAAAATTCACCATTCCCAGAAACCCTTCTAATGCTTCCTTGCGTTCATGATTGTGGTCGCAAAATCCTAGTCCTAACTTATAGGCAATCGGTCGTTCTTTCACGCCGCCGACAAAGATATCAACATCTTTTTCTTTTAAAAATGCTGAGAGTTCTAATGGGTTAGAATCATCCACAATAATTGTGCCTTCGTCAGTAACTTCGTGGAGTTCTCGGTAGTCTTCACTGGTTCCCGTTTGCGAACCCACCATCACCACATCCATGCCGATAAGTCGGAAGGCTTTAACTAAGGAAAAAGCCTTGAACGCACCGCCTACATAAATCGCCGCTTTTTTACCTTGCAAGTCTTTGCGGTACTCTTGCAGTTTAGTATATAACAGGGTTAATTCTTCCCGCACTAAGTCTTGAGCGCGTTTGAGAATTTCGGGGTCATCCTCGAAGAATCGGGCGACTTTATACAAGGCTTCCGCCATGTCTTCGACACCAAAGTAGGACACTCGTAGAAACGGAGTTCCATACTTTTCTTTCATCATCTTGGCTAAGTCCATCGTCGCCCCAGAACACTGAACCACGTTCAATGCAGCGCCGTGCGATCGCGCGATATCTCCGACTCTACCATCGCCTGTGATATTGGCAACAACCTGGACACCCATGCGTTCAAAGTATTCACGGATAATCCAAATTTCTCCAGCTAAATTAAAATCACCCAGAATATTAATACTGCGGGGAGAAATTCCGGTAGTATCCCCTGTCCCCACTAAGCGGAACATGGCAGTACAAGCGGCATTATAGCCCGCCCGTTTGTTGCCCTTAAATCCTTCTGATTTAACCGGAATTACGGGGATATTTTTTTCTTGACTAACTCGTCTACAAATCGCTTCTAAATCATCACCAATAATACCCACAATACAAGTGGAATAAACAAACGCCGCATTCGGGTGATGGCGGTCAATCAGTTCCGTTAACGCCTGATAGAGTTTCTTCTCACCCCCAAAGATGACATCGCGTTCTTGTAAATCCGTGGAAAAACTCAACCGATGCAATTCGGGTCCAGATGAAAGCGCCCCGCGAATATCCCAGGTATACGCCGCACACCCGATTGGTCCATGGACTAAATGAACCGCGTCAGCGATGGGGTATAAAACAACGCGAGAACCACAAAATACGCAAGCCCGTTGGCTAACTGCACCAGCAAGGCTGTCTTTGTTACATTCCAGGTCAAATGGTTGGTTTCCCTTGCGGTGAATTTGCTTTTCACGTTCTTGGAAAATAACAGGTTCCATATCGTCAGGCTCACAAACGTTGTACAAAAATGCTTTTAGAAAAAGTGAAAAAGGTGAGGTAAGCCCCGACACCCGCCAAGAACTCAAGTTCTTGGCTTATAGCTCAAGTCGTCTAAAGACGACTGGAATTCTTTCGTGTAGGGGCGACCCGCTTGTACAAATCAACAACTATATCCATTCAATTGACTCAGGTCGCCCTTTACTATCTGAGATTTAACTAACAAACAGATAATCCTCAGCAGGTTTGCCGTCTTCTAAGGCGTCGAGGATTTCGTCAATGGCTTCTTCATCAACATTGCCGTACCAGTAATTATCTGGGTAAACCATCATCACAGGTCCGTTGTTGCACAGATTCATGCATCCCGTTGAGGAAACCAGAGCGTCTAAACCGCGATCGGTTATTTCTGATTCGAGATACTGAATTAAATTAGTAGAATCCTTTTTCTGACAAACTCCTTTCGCGTTGCCATTGACTCGGAAGCTGGAACAAACGAAGATATGGTGTTCAGGTTTCTGCATGATAAACCCCCTTAAAAAGGATGAAAAATTAAGGATGATTTTTGAGTTTTTCAGGACTAACTCAAACCTTGGAGTGGGGCGGATTTAGTCACATCAGGTGACACCAATTATCCGAATTAACCCGCCCCTAAAGCGTTCTAGCGAACCAATTCAAACAGCTCATCGGGAGCATCCCGGTCGAGGCGTTCGAGTAAGGTGTTGCAAATATTAGAGAGCAGGTAGATACCGCCCCAGTAGCAAGCTGTGGGAAAATAGCTGTGACCGACGCGATCTAAAATGGGGAAACCGAAGCGCACGATCGGAATATCTTCATCACGACCGATATACTTGCCGTATTCATTGCCTAACAGCAAATCGACTGGCTCATTCTTAATCAGTTGATGCAAGTAGAACAAGTCTGCATTAGCCGCAACAACAGCATCAGGAACGGTATCCTTGAGGATATCTTTGACCCGTTCTTCAAAACGTTTCCCAACCGGGCTACCCGTAATCACGTAAACCGGTAACATACCGCAGTCTACGAGGAACTCAGTCGCAGAGATCACCTGGTCAGGGTCACCATATACCGCAACCCGCTTGCGATACAGGTACTGCTGCATATCCGTCATCACATCAACCAACCGTCCCCGGTCATCATTGAGGGACTCAGGTGGCGTGACATCACTGAATTCAATCAAGGCTTGGACAAAGCGGTCAGTGGCGCGAAGACCAATGGGTAAGTCCAGAACACGAGACGGAACTTGGCACTTGTTTTGCAGGGCTGTCGCGGCGGCTTCTGAGGTAAAATTCCCCAAGGCTAAGGTGGCAGTGCTATTCCCGGTGTCGATTAAATCAGGAATCGGTGTCCCGCCTTTCGGGTACATCTGAAAATCACCCGTTTTCGGTGTATCCACCACATCCGAGGTATCCGGGAAGACAATCGCGTCAATCCCCATTTGGGTCACTAACTGCTTAACCGCCCGTACATCGGAGGGTTCGACGTAGCCCGGAATAATGTTGAGCTTGTTATTCGGCGTCTCGGTTTTTGCCGATAAATAGGTCACCATCGCCTTGGTCATATTCGACCAGCCGGTGACATGAGAACCGACGTAGCTGGGAGTATTGGCATGAATGACGTATTTGCCTTCGGGAACTGCCCCAGATTCACGGGCTTGGCGGATAAATGTGGGTAAATCATCGCCAATGGTTTCCGATAAGCAAGTGGTACTTACCGCCACCATATCCGGGTTGTACACGGTAAAAATAGTGGTCAGGGCTTGCTTCAGGTTTCCGCCACCGCCGAACACAGAGGAACCCTCGGTAAAGGCGCTGGTTGCAGCCATGATGGGTTCTCTGTAATGGCGGGTCAGGTGAGACTTGTGGAATGAACAGCAGCCTTGGGAACCGTGGGAGTTGGGCAAGCAGCCGTGAATTCCTAATGCGGCGTACATTGCACCAATAGGCTGACAAGTCTTAGCAGGATTGATTCGTAGCGCCTTGCGTTCAACGATTTCTTTAGGGGTTGCTTCTAACATGATTCTGGTTCTCCTTTGTGGGTTTAAGTCTGTAGGGGCGGGTTTCACTATTAACGTTGCTTGTTCAACCTAGATGTGACTAAACCCGCCCTGCTCGCAAGAATTAACGGATAACTTTTTTGCTCTCAGACGCGCCATGGCGCGTCTCTACATTGGCTAGTTCTGCCAGGGAGCTTTAACTAACTTCCAAGTGGGGTTGTTAATCCGCATATCGATATCTTTGGCGAAATTAACCGCACCTTGGAATCCGGCAAACGGACCGCCGTAGTCGTAGTTGTGAAGTTGCTTACAAGGAACGCCAAACTTCTCAATCACATACTTGTCCTTAATCCCGGAACCGACGATATCGGGCTTGAGGCGCTTAATCAGAGTTTCTAGCTCATGATGGGAGATGTCATCAATCATCAATGTATCTTCACCCATCTCCGAAATCATCCCCTCGTACCGATTCAGGAACCCTTCTTCTTTAAGCTGCTCCACCCATGCTGGGTCAGCCGTTAGTTTGTAGCGCTCTGGGTCTTTTTCGACACGCAACTCTTCGACGTTACGGGAGTCGGCGTCTACTTTCAACGGTAGAACTTGACGACCTTCGTAGTCATCCCGGTGAGCGAACTCATAGCCAGCAGCAATGGTTTTGATGCCTAAGTCTGCAAACAAGTCTTGGTAGTGGTGAGCGCGAGAACCGCCCACAAACAGAATCGCACTCTTGCCTTGCAACCGTTCCCGAATCGGGGCAATTTCCGCTTCTGCGGCAGCCACTTCTTCAGCAATCACCTCTTCAATGCGCTGGGTAAGTGCCTCATCATTAAAGAATCGAGCAACCTTACGCAAGGACTTGGCAAACGCTTGAACGCCGATGAAGCTGACCTTTGTCCAAGGAACCCCAAACTTGGTCTCCATCATCTCCGCCATGTAGTTAATTGAGCGGTGACACATGACCAAGTTCAACTTAGCTAAATGGGCTTTCGTCGCTGCATCGTAAGTGCCATCACCACTGAATGTAGCAATCACATTAATCCCACACTTCTCAAGCACCCGCTCAATTTCATAGGAATCGCCGCCAATGTTGTACTCACCCAAAAGGTTGACGGTGAAGCCTTCAATTTCTTCGTCTGTTGCTTCGCCTTCACCCACCCAATTTTTAAAGAAGCCATTGTTGGCGATGTGGTGACCCGCAGACTGGGAAACGCCTTTGTATCCTTCGCAGTTAAATGCGACCACTGAAATGCCGAGTTCTTCAGTCATTTCTTTGGCAACGGTTTGGATATCGTCACCAATTAACCCCACTGGACAGGTGGCTGTGATGGTAATCGCATTGGGCTTGAAGATGTCATAGCCTTCTTGAACGGCTTGACGCAGCTTTTTCACACCGCCGAAGACAATATCAGAGTCCTGCATGTCGGTGGTGACACAGTAGCTCATGTAATTCTTGCCATCTTCACGGCTACGATACTGATTGCGTCGCGTCATCCAGGTGTAGTAAGAACAGCCCACTGGTCCGTGAACAATGTGCAGCACATCGCCAAAGGGACCAACAACCACCCCTTTACATCCGGCAAAGGCACAGTGTCTGGTGTTGAGAATGCCAGGAACGGTTCGCACATTCGCCTGAATTTCCTGTCCTTCGATGGACGGGTCCCGCATCACGATATGCTTTGCCCGTTTTCTGGCAACTTTGGCTGGGTAGGGCGATACCATCTCTTTGGTAACGTCTTTCGGGTCTACTTCATACGTCGCCTTTTCTAATTTTAAGGTATCTGAATCATGGGGAGTCATAATCGTTTTCTCCTGTCTTAATTACTTTCCTAGAAGGGCGGATTTAGTCAAGTTATCGATGTGTACCAAGTAAAACCCGCCCCTACATTTCGCGGGGAAACCTTAACCCGTCATTTCATCAACCGCGACGGCTCCTGTTTCGCCGCTGCTAACGCGGACGCTATCCTCAACGGGCAGAACAAAGATTTTTCCATCTCCTGGGTTGCTGGTCTGATTGGCTTGAATCAGGGCGTCAACCACTTGCTGAACGTTGTCATCGGGAACCACCAAACTGAGCATCCGTTTGGGAATTAAACGGTGTCCTTGAGCCAGAAGGGGCAGCAAATCACTGCTATCTTGGGGATTTTCATTAATGGCTTTCGCTAACTGAAAGTCCACGGCTTGCCTGCCTCGACCGACTACTTTCACCGCTGTCACGGACGGAAAACCAGCTTTACTTAAGGCGGCTTTCGTCTGGTTAATTTTGTTCATCCTGATGACAGCCAGAACTTCTTTCATAACCTTCAACACTGAGATTTACTCTCGTGCCTCCTAACATAAACCGGGGAGTTCTCTTGTAGAAACCGTTATTAACGATTTCTACAAGAACAATGGATACAAAATGGGTCTCATTTTTAGCGCGTAGCCAGCGCAGGTTCTTTCTTACTCGAATCGGTTTTTCCGGAGCTGATGGTGTAGACTTCTTCTACAGGACTGACAAAGATCTTGCCATCGCCTGCTGCTCCTTCGGCTCCCGTGCGAGCGCTGCTGAGAATTGCCCGAATCACAAACTCTTTTTCGGTATCGGGAACCACTACCATTAACAACGCTTTGGGGAGTTCATCATAAAGCACATTACCAATTTTTAATCCCCGTTGTTTGCCTCGACCAAAGACATCAACTTTGGTAATGGCTGGATAACCAGCGTCCAAGAGCGCTTTCATAACGTCGTCGCTCTTTTCCGGTCGAATAATCGCTCTCACCATGATAGTCATGGGATGTTGCCTCCAAACAATTGTGCTTGTATTTCAGCGGTGGAAGATGTGAGAATGTTTATAACCTTCCACCTGCAACACACTGCATCTTTAGCCGTACAAACCGAATTTAACAAGTAGTTGTTCCAACTCGTCATTCTTCATCGGTGTGGGAACGACATGATTGGTGTTCTCATCAATCGCTTTAGCTAAGCTGCGATAATGACCGGCTTGCTCGCAATCGGAGTCATATTCAATCACCGTCTTGCGGTTCAGTTCTGCCCGTTGAACCATATTGTCGCGGGGCAAGAAATAGATCATCTGAGTGCTGAGGGATTCAGCCAATGCTTCGATAAGTTCAGCTTCCAGATCAACCTTACGGCTGTTGCAAATCAAACCGCCTAAACGAACACCGCCAGATTCAGCGTATTTTTGAATGCCTCGGCAAATATTATTAGCAGCATACATTGCCATCATTTCGCCAGAGGTAACGATGTAAATTTCTTGGGCTTTACCTTCCCGAATTGGCATGGCGAAACCGCCGCAAACTACGTCTCCTAGTACGTCGTAGAAGGCATAATCAAGACCTTCACTTTCGTCATAGGCACCGAGTTGTTCGAGCATACTAATTGAGGTGATAATACCTCGACCCGCACAGCCTACGCCCGGTTCTGGACCACCGGATTCTACGCAGAGGGTTTTGCCATAGCCTTCTTTACGGATTTCGTCGAGATCAACGTCGTCGCCTTCTTCACGTAAAGTATCTAACACACTCTTTTGGTGCAAACCACCGAGCAATAAGCGCGTAGAATCTGCTTTGGGGTCACAACCAACGATCATGACTTTGCGACCGAGTTCGACAAGTCCAGCCACTGTATTTTGTGTGGTTGTGGATTTACCGATTCCACCTTTACCGTAAATAGCAATCTTCCTCATTTCAGACCTCCATTAGGATCAATTTTTTTGAGGTTACATCATTAACATTTAATTGAAGTTGATTCGGAGAATTATTGTATGTTCAACTATCCGAAATCTTCAAGTCCATCAAGAAACAATTGAGCGTTTATCCTGGCAACGTTTTTTGTTTTCCTGATGATTTAATAATAGAAATTAAATCTAGAAGTAAAAGTGTATTTCGCTACATAATCAGAGTTTTATTGATTTAGTTTTGATTCGCTATTTTTCTGTTTGTAACAAGCCATTGGTCTTTCTATGTAAACGATAGATTAATGACTTGCTTGCAATTTATTTAAATCTTTAGTTATTGTTAAATAGTGACAATTAACACTGTTTTTAATTCATATTTATCAAGGTAAATGTTACTTGCGTGTAGAATTAATTCAACCTGTTATCGGTCAAAAAAATACCCTTGGCGATTTACCAAGGGTTACCTATACAACGGAGTTACGTTAAAACTTGTTCAGTCAGAAACTAAAGTCAAAATTTGCACATTAAAGTTAAACCACGGCTTCAACAATAAGATTAGGAGAGACTCGTTCTTGCAGCCGCTTTTCGATCGCCATCTTCAGAGTAATCATGACGCTGGGACAGCCATCACACGATCCTTTGAGAATCACCTTAACGCGATCGCCTTCTACGTCATGCAACTCCACATCCCCGCCATCATAGGCTAATGTGGGACGGATTTCCGTTTCCAGAACCTGCTGAATCAAGGTGATTTTTTGCAAGTTCGTCAGGGTAGCAGGAGGTGGCGATGTCTCCTCTTTGACTGGGGAAGTCGATGGAGTCGTTGTCGCGACGGCGGGTTGAGGAATCGGTGCGGATAGCGACGCGGCTGTATTTAATGTCTCCTGTTCTTGAGTCACCTCAATCACCAGATCATCAATCTCTGCTAAACATGATCCACACCCCCCACCCGCTTTAATGTAATTGGTGACTTCTTCGGCGTTAGTGAGGTGATTTTCCCGAATCAGTCGCTTAATCTTCGCGGAACTCACCCCAAAGCAACTACACACCAAGGGACTTTCGTCCTCTTCCTCCGGTCTAACCGGAATCCCTTTATAATCAGAGATTGCCGCTTCTAGGGCTTCTTGACCCATAACCGAACAGTGCATCTTCTCTTGAGGTAAGCCGCCCAAATAGCTAGCAATCTCACGATTCGTTAGTTGCAAAGCCTGATCAACCGTCATCCCCTTAATCAAATCTGTTAATGCAGAGGAAGACGCGATCGCACTCGCACAGCCAAAGGTTTGAAAACGGGCATCCAGAATGGTATCCGTTGTGCTATCAATCCTCAGATACAACCGCAACGCATCGCCACAAACAATACTGCCAATTTCGCCAACCGCGATCGTTTCTGTCGTCGTACAATCTTGAGTCGCGATCGCGCCCATATTGTGAGGATTATGAAACAAATCCATTACTTTGTCAGTGTAGTCCCACATGGCTTATTCTCCCGTTATTTGTCATTCGTCTTATGTCGCAGAATGCTTGTAATCTGTTGGGGCGGGTTTAGTCATATCAGGGTGAAAACCAAACGTTAGTGGTAAAACCCGCCCCTACAACTCCCACAGCTTCCCCGGCTTCCCCGGCTTCCCCAGCTTCCCCGGCTTCCCCGGCTTCCCCTGCTCCTCTGCTCATTGCACCGTCATAACCCCTCTCCCCTTTTGCTCCCTAGCTGTTTGTAGCCAACCCTGTTCTTCGTCGGCTTCATTCTTGAAGGGGGAAATCGTTCGCAAGCGTTCTACAATTGCTGGCATTACTTCCAACACCCGATCGATTTCGGCTGAGGTGGTATATCGAGACAAACTAAAGCGAATCGAACCATGGAGAAGCGTGTAAGGGAGTCCCATCGCCCGCAGCACATGAGAGGGTTCTAATGAGCCAGAGGTGCAAGCCGAACCCGACGAGGCGCAAATCCCAAACCGATCCAGGGACAGTAAAATGGCTTCGCCTTCGATATACTTAAAGCCAATATTCGTCGTATTCGGTAGCCGCATCGACGGATGACCATTCAGTTGACAATCCGGAATCTGACTCAGTAATCCTTGTTCCAAGCGATCGCGTAATTCCTTCACCTGGGTAACTTCTTCCGTAACGTGCTGGATTGCCAATTCTGCGGCTTTCCCCAGCCCAATAATGGCTGGAACATTAGACGTACCCCCTCGACGCCCTCGTTCTTGATGACCCCCAATCAGCAGAGGACGAAAGCGCACCCCTTTGCGAACATACAGTACCCCAATCCCTTTAGGCGCATGAAGTTTATGACCCGATAGAACTAAGAAATCAACAGTACTCTCGCTCATATTTAAGGGAACTTTCCCCACCGCCTGCACCGCATCAACGTGGAATAAAATGCCCCGTTCTTTGACAATTTGCCCAATCCGTTCAATTGGGAAAATCGTCCCCGTTTCATTATTGGCGCACATCACCGAAACCAAAGCCGTGTCGTCGGTGAGAGAGGCTTTCAGTTCCTTAAGATCAATCAATCCTTTGCCATTAACGGGGAGATACGTCACCCGATAGCCTTCTTTTTCCAGTCGCTTACAAAGCGTGTAAACCGCTGGATGTTCCACCGCCGTAGTAACAATATGCTTCTTGTCCGGTTGGGTGATCAACGCCGCACGAATCGCAGCATTGTCTCCTTCCGTACCGCAACTGGTAAAGATAATTTCTGTCGGTTGAGCGCCCAATAATGCCGCAACGTTTTCTCGTGCTTGCTCTATATTGCGGGCTAATTGTCCACCAAACGTGTGCATGCTGGAGGGATTTCCATAATATTCACTCAGATAAGGCAGCATCTCCTCCAGCACAGCCTCGTCTACACGGGTGGTGGCATTATTATCTAAATAAATTACACTCATAGGTCTACCTATAGAACATCAGTTTAGGAATCGAATCCGATGCTAAAATTCCTGTAAAATCGTAACCAAAGATACCAAATACTCTATGTTTGAATCAGGGCGGGTTTAGTCAAGGGATTGGTTTTTGTCAAACGTTAGTGGTAAAACCCGCCCCTACGACATTTGATATTGTTCATAAAAGTCCAGCACCACGTTTTCAATCACGTCGTAGGCTTCAACGCACTCAATTCCCTGTGCTTGCAATTGTTCCTTGGGACAAGCACCAATCTTGGAAACCATAACGGCTTGGCAATCTGAAAGCGTTTGCATAATGTTTTCCAGTACATCGGCTTCACCATACCCGCCTTGGCAATAGGGAGTTACGGAACGCCGCTCAACACAATGGGCTTCATCGTGATCAACGTCGTAAATCTCGAATTCTTTAGCATGACCGAAATGTTGATTAACCAAGCCACCGCCTTTACTGGCGACAGCGACGCGGATTTTAGTCCGATTGGCGACAGAGGATGTATTGTCAGTTCGAGTCGCATTCAGGAATTCTTTAAACGGCTCTTTGCCAGTTTGTCGTTCCTGATGTCGTTTCAAGTCGTATTCTGATTTCATCTTCAGACTGTTGGTGTTCATAACATCCTTCTCCGGTGTCCCCGAATCGCCTAATCGTCTCCGCGTAGCCAATCCAGTAACTGTTCACTGTTTGAGTAATGGGCTTTCGGCATTGTCTGAATTAAAAGATAAATGCACCCTTAACACCCAACGCCAATACTTAAACAGTTAAGTATGAAGGAGTTGATTGAGCATCCTTCATACTTGAATTCCGGCGATAGTTGTTTTTATAGCAGCTCGGTCTAAAAAGGAGGTTCTGTTCGCCTGGGGTTAAGACTTATTAGATTAATTGCTTATGTACTCATCCCCCTAAAGTCTGATTACAGAGGCATTTCAAATTTCTTTGGGGGTAGGGGTTCTAGTATTTTCGGGATGGGGTGCAAGTATTTAATGGGTGGGGCGTTAGAGTTTTTGTACTCACGCTCAAAGCCTATTGTAGTGAGGGATTGAGCTGATTTTATTCGGAGCTTTTACTGAGTACAGATTTGTACTCAAAATGCTTATCGGTTAAATCTAACGTTTTACCTTGAATGGCATTTCTGTATCTAAATTAGCATTTTTTTGCGGAGTCTGCATTTCTATCGATTTTTTTTAGATTTTCCCCATTGGTGTAGATTGGGTTGAGGAACAGGGGTTGTAGAGACGCGCCATGGCGCGTCTGGGAGATGGAGAAAATGTAGGGGCGGGTTTTACCATTAACATTTAGTTTTCACCCTGATGTCACTAAACCCGCCCCAACGGATTAAGCTGTCATGCATTTAAATTGGGAATGGGTAGCGAGCATGGGAATGGGTAGCGAGCATGGGAATGGGTAGCGAGTATGGGAATGGGTAGCGAGCAAGATGCTCGCACTACAAGGATTTCGCCATTATTGATATTAAGGTTTAAATGCCGAACAGCTTACCAGCATTCTGCGACAAAGGACAAAGTAAAAGAAATCTTAAACCAAATTCTTGACTACATGGAACCTATCTTATAAGGAATTGTTTTTACTTAACTGGCGTATAATCCCAGCCATAAATGCGGTAACGTTCTGAAGCTGGAAAAACAGAATCGTTGTTAACCGTGGTAATGCTCAGTTGATTACCCTGCTCGTCTTGAAAGATAAACTTACAAAAACCCAGACCCGTTCCAGAGCAGTCTTCTAGCTCGTGCCATCCTTCTACCTGGTGTATATGGTTCCTGACTGGTCCAAATTCATTTTCCAGCTCAAACGTGGCAGGTTGCCATCCTATCTGGATGAGTTCTTGTCTTAAAGCCCGATAGGACTGATTCTGGTTAATGTGGGGTAATGGTAATCCCAAGGCTTTCTGGACTGATAAGAGTGATGCTGAGAAACTTAAAGCATATATTAAAAACGTCTTCATCTTAAACCATTTCCTCCATGTTGTTTCCACTCTTTTATATCCTCTTTTTCCGGGCGGGTGTAGTCCTGACTTTTCACGTCATCTAGAAAAATCGATATCAAACCTAACCCCCCAGCCCCTTCCCTTTTAGATCCCCCTCTTCCCTTTTGATCCCCCTTCCGTCCCCCTTCAAAAGGGGGAGACCAGATGTTGCTTCGCTTTTGGTTCCATGGGTGAAGAATTCAAAGCCTCTCTCCTTGCAGGAGAGAGGTTTGGAGAGAGGTTTTCCAGATCCCGTGAACAGTCAGGTTATCGTCAGATTCTGAGTACACAAATACTAGAACCTCGACCCAAAACTCTTGCCATCCGGGATGAAAAATACGAGAACCCCGATCCCCCCAGCCCGCGAAAATGCCGATAAAATCAGAACGTTGAGCGTTGAGTACATCATTAATAAGCGAATCCAGTCTAATCTGTCGCTAATGTGCAACCTAGCCATCAAACATCTGGTATAAGCTTCAAAAAGATCAACTTCGTTTCAGGGGCGATATGCAATGCTACAGTCCACGACTAATTACTCAACAGCGCGATCGCAGCTTACCACCCCAGTAGCAGAAGGCAGAAGGCATAATTGGATAACCCATTGTCAGCCACCTATAGATGATAGGGAATTAGAACGAGGCGACACCGATAAAATCCCTAGAGTCAGAACACCGTTTCAGGTGATCAAGCAAGGCTGGCGCACCCTCTTAACCGACTTTCAGATTATCTTTGAACGTGATCCAGCAGCCCGGAATCGGTTCGAGGTATTGGTTTGCTATCCCGGCTTCCAGGCGCTGATTAGCCATCGCCTCGCCCATTGGCTGCATCGTCAGCGAGTACCATTCCTTCCCCGTTTCCTGTCTCAACTGGCGCGATTCTTCACCGGAATCGAAATTCATCCAGGGGCGGTGATGGGTAAGGGTGTGTTTATTGATCATGGCATGGGTGTGGTGATTGGTGAAACCGCGATTGTTGGCGATTACTGTTTGATTTACCAAGGCGCAACCCTAGGCGGAACCGGTAAAGAAACGGGCAAACGCCATCCCACATTAGGGAAGAATGTGGTGGTGAGTGCAGGTGCAAAGGTATTGGGGAATATCCACATTGGCGATCATGTTCGCATTGGGGCGGGTTCAGTCGTGTTGCGCGATGTCCCCACCGATTGCACAGTGGTGGGAGTACCGGGGCGAATTGTACGTCAGTCGGGTAAGCGTATTGATCCCCTAGAACATGGACAGCTACCGGATACACAAGCCGCCGCGCTACGGGCGTTACGCGATCGCATCACCGAACTCGAACAGCAATTGGCATCCTTAGAGTCGAAAAGAAAACCAGGATGAAAAATGCCTGGATTGTTCGGCATTTAAACCTTAATATCAATAATGGCGCAATCCTTGTAGTGCGAGCATCTTGCTCGCTACATCAAGCATCTTACTCGCTACTAATACCCAATTGAAATGCATGACAGCTTAAGCGATCGCAGAGCGCACGTTGTCTACAGTCAACGGCGGATAGTCTTCGACAATCTCTTCTAGTGTTAATCCTTCTGCCAGATTATCCAGAATGACTGAAACCATAATGCGAGTTCCTTTAATACAAGGTTTTCCATGACAAACCTTGGGGTTTATCTCAATCTGTTCTTGCCAATTATTCATTGTTTTATCTCGCCTAACTTGTGAAAATGGACTAATCTGATAGTAGCAGAACCTTAAACGACGACCCGATCAAGTGCTATTGGCAGGTGTTACGCGATCGCATCACCGAACTCGAACAGCAATTGGCATCCTTAGAGTCGAAAAGAAAACCAGAATGAAAAATGCCTGGATTGTTCGGCATTTAAACCTTAATATCAATAATGGCGCAATCCTTGCCGTAGTGCGAGCATCTTGCTCGCTACATCAAGCATCTTGCTCGCTACATCAAGCATCTTGCTCGCTACATCAAGCATCTTGCTCGCTACATCAAGGCTTTGAGTAGCATGGACATTGGCTCATCTTCAAGGACATAAGGTAAAACCCTTTCATACCCCAGCTCCCCCCGCTTCCCTCGCTTCCCCTGCTCCCCCTGCTCCCAGACGCGCCATGGCGCGTCTCTACATTGCTTCCCCTGCTCTCTACCCCACCACAAGACTTATTCAGCAGCCCCTATTTAACACTCATTCTTCCATCAACTCATTCTCACTACTCTGCGATAAAGATGTGCTGATTTGGCGACTGATTTCTCGCTCTATGGGAATCTCAACCTCCTCACTACTTTCATCCGTATTCCCATCATTAGGATTAGAGCGTAATGGGTTTATTTTAAAAATCTCTGGAGTAGCGAGGATGAGTGAACGGCTTGTCTGAGCCATTGCATTATCAGGTTCAATGTCCAGAACGCGCTCAAAGCAGGATAGCGCGTCGTTGTAGCGCCTCATCGTACAGTAGGTTGTGCCTTTGTTGTACCAAAGGTCAGCAACATCGGGATTAATTTGAATCGCTTTGTTGTAACAGTCAATCGCGGCTTCGTACCGTTTCAATCGCTCTAGGCAGATTCCTTGGTAAACCCAGGCGGGAATAAAGTCAGGTTTAATATCAATCGCCTTTTGGAAGCAGGTGAGTGCCTCTGTATAGTTTTTCTCATCTTGGAGTGTCACACCTTGATTAAACCAAGTTTCGTATTCGCTCATAGTTGTTAATTCCTGCGTGATTTTCCCAGGCATCTGGAAAACGGTGAAATGTGAGGCTCAGTTGTCCCAATCTATACTCAACGCCTTTGCCAAAGCTATAATTAGCCTAACGCCAATAGAGAATAAGTTCTAGCAGGCTGAAGATACTGAAATCGCCCACGGTGTTACCTGTAAACCCCAATCCATCGTCGTCAAAGGTTGGTAGGCTCATTGGACAACTTTTGAACGTGAGATGAAACATAATCAGATCGAGGAGCTAATAGAACTGCTATACACGGCTCAGGATGAGTCTACCCGCTGGCGAGCTGCTGACAGCCTAGGGAAAATCGGCACGGGCAACCCAAAGGTAATTGAAGCACTCATCGAACTGCTAGAGACAACTCAGAATGAGGAAACCCGCAGGCGAGCTGCTGACAGCCTAGGAAAAATCGACCCAGGCAACCCAAAGGCGATTGAGGTACTAACAGAACTGCTAGACAGGACTCAAGACGAGTTCACCCGCAGGCTAGCTGCTGACAGCCTAGAGAAAATTGACCCAGACAACCCCAAGGCAATTGAGGCACTCATCCAACTGCTAGATAGGACTCAGAATGAGGAAACCCGCTTGCAAGCCGCTGAAAGCCTAGAGGAAATTGGCACAGGCAACCCAAAGGTAATTGAGGCACTCATCGAACTGCTAGATAAAACTCAGGATGAGTTCACCCGCAGGCAAGTCGCTGAAAGCCTGGGGAAAATCGGCACAGGCAACCCAAAGGTAATAGAGGCACTCATACAAGTGCTACAGACAACTCAGGATGGGGACACCCGCAGCAAAGCTGCTGACAGCCTAGAGAAAAGCACAGGCAACCCAAAGGCGATTGAGGTACTCATACAACTGCTAGAAACAACTCAGGATGAGGAAACCCGCTGGCGAGCCGCTGAAAGCCTAGGGAAAATTGGCACAGGCAACCCAAAGGCGATTGAGGCACTCATACAACTGCTAGATACCAGCCGGAACGTATCCGCTCGCCAACAAGCTGTCGCCATCCTAGAGAAAATCGGTATTGGTAATCCGAAAGCTATTGCAGGACTCAGAAACTTGCAGCACCATCGCAATCCTTACACCCGTTTGCTAGTCACCGAACTCCTACCGAAAATCACGGCTCTTACGAAATCACAAACTCAACAAATTGAGGATGACTTACTCCTGTTTCTGCAAGAGACGCGAGTTAAAGACACCGTTGATCGCTATTTTTCGACTAATAACCCCAAAAAGGCAAAATTCTGTTACCATCGCATCATTGCCTGCTTAGATAAACTGCAAGAAGGTCGAGATATTATCACCCGGCGTTCTTTACTCAACTCTTATTTAAATATCTATCAACGGATTGTTAATTTCTCAATTAAAACAGGTGACTTAAACCGGGCATTCTTCTATACAGAACTTTTTCGGAATCGATATCTAGTCGAGCGAATCGCCCAACAATTTGCCCCCTTGCCGAATACGGTTACACCAGAGCTATCGGCACAAATCAATCAGGCAAAAGTAACTGAAAAGAAACAATTACAGGACTACACGAACGGAATTAATCAGAACTTAGACGAGCAGCAACTCAAACAACTAGAGATTCGCTGGGAAGACGCCAAAAAAGCCTTAGAAAGCCTCTATGCTCAAGTCGCTGTTATCGAACCTGAGTTTATTGCCAAGACAAAAGTATCCCCTCTATCCTTCCGACAAATTCAGTCTGTACTCCCATCCGATACAGCCATTCTGGAATTCTTCTTCACCGCCAACAAACTCCTAACATTATTAATTCTACCTGGAGCTAAATCTCCTAAATCCATTCCAGTAAAACTCAACCCCAAATCCATCGCCGCACTCGCTCAAACTTGGGTATCCGGCATGACGACGAAAACACCATCAAAGGAAAAAGAAGACATTAACGCAACCATCCAAACCCTCTCTGAGCAAATCAATCAAATTTCCGATTCCCTCAATTTTTCAACCTTACTCCCCCACATTCCCACTCAGATTCAGCACTTAATCATTGTCCCTCATAAATACTTACACCTTTTCCCCCTTCATGCCTTGTGGTTAAATGACCACCAGCGACTCATTGACCGCTTTGCCGTTAGTTATTTTCCCAACCTCCAAACCTGGAAAATATGCCAAAACCGCCAACGTTCTCGTCATTCCTTAATGGGTATAGAAAATCCCACCCAAGACAAAGATTTAATCTTTGCCAAAGCGGAAATGGCAAGTATCCGCCAGCGTCAACAATTTAGTCACCGGAAAATTTTCCCAGGCAAACAAGCCTCAAAAGCTGAAATTTTACACTCCGCAACTGATACCCATTGCTTCCATTTTTCAGGTCATGCCGAATACAACTTCCAGAATCCCCTCGACTCCTATCTGATGTTATCGGAAAACAGCGAAGAGAATCTCACCCTCAATACCATTTTCGCCGACTTGCATATCCCCCAAGCCGATTTAGTCACCCTTTCCGCCTGCTGCACAGGTGTTGTGGATGCCTTTCAACCCCTGGAAGAATATTTAGGACTTCCCACTGGCTTTTTACTAGCAGGTGCAAAAGCCGTTATCGGTAGTCAGTGGAAAGTTAACTCTATCGCCACCGCCTTTATTTTTGATGAGTTCTATCGCCAACTCGAACAAACCGGGAATAAAGCCATCGCCCTGAAAAATGCCCAGAACTGGCTGCGTCGCTGCACGGCTGATGAATTGCGAGAACGAGCAAACACTTGGGATTTGAGTAAACTAGAGATCACAGAAAGAATTCGTTTGGATGCAGCACTCTATTCCCTAGAAGGCATCCCCTTTGAGAATCCTTACTATTGGGCGGCGTTTATACTGACAGGATGTTAGAACATGAATAAGGAACATATCCTAATTTGTCAAGCTTTTGGTCAAATGCTAGAAAATTCAACTACTGAACTGGAGGAAAAACTAACGACCAACACTCGTGTTGCTATTGCCAGATACTTCACCCAGTTACCAGAGGAAGACCGTTTGAATCCGTCGATAATGGCAATTAAGATAGGACATTTTTGCTACAGTCCTGGTCATGAAAATTTAAAAATATGGCTGTTACGTATCTACAATAGGTTAGGTATTGACGATATCCAAAAGGTCGTTAAAAAAACAGGTGATCCGGGTGAAGAAGCGGATGCACCGACTGAACCCAATAGAATACTGATAAACGAAGGGCGTGATATCTGTCAATATTTGCAAAACTGGGCAACTCAACAGTTAAATCAAACCAATCAGCGCAATAATCCCCCGGTTCAGGGTCAAGGTAAACCAGGAAATCAAAATGCTGCCAACTGACATCCGATACTGGACAATTAGAAATCACAGTTACCCAAAGCCAACCCACCTGTGCGGGGTTAAACTATCTGAATCAGGACTTACGCAGCCACACCTTATGTATTGGTTACGGTGCGTTACGCTACTGCCGTGACTCAGCTAAAATGGTGCAATAGATTGGGTTCGTAGTGAGGGCTTTAGCCCTCTCCAGCTAGGCGTTAGAGAACTAAAGTTCTCACTACAAACAAAGTCCTATTTTAGTTGGTCACGCCACTACTGGACTAACATAGCTAAAATGGTGGAATAGATTGGGTTCGTAGTGAGGGAACTTTAGCCCTCTCCAGCTAGGCGTTAGAGAACTAAAGTTCTCACTACAAACAAAGTCCTATTTTAGTTGGTCACGCCACCACAGATAAAGCTTTTTCGCAAGTCCTATGAATTATTCATAAATTGTATCAGCAGGCTCCATTTATATAATCCCAGACCTTAAGTCTGAGGGCAACAAGTTTAACCATGAATCCCACCCAAACCAGTACCACAATTAAACTTTTATCCCCCACGCTGCACCTCTATCATTACGTGCTGCGAAATAGCCTCAACGAACGCCCAGAAACCACAGACAAGCGGCGGCAATTCTTCCAAGAAAACCTACAAAACCTCTCCACCCACCTCACCAGCAGCACCAATAAACGGGCATCAGATTTCGTTCAACTCATCCCCATTGAACAAGAATTAGCCCCCTCTGGAAACGTCCTCGATTTCACCACTGTTCCGCCAGAATGCCAAAAACCCAATAATGACCGACTGTATTTAGAAACAGGAATTATTCACAGTCGCCTAGTTGCAAGTCGCCTCAATGACACCTACCTGCTGCGCTTCACCAGCTACGTTCCCTCAATTCACCAACAACAAGCCCTACCCATTTTTGCGAATCTAGGTGAACATATTGCCAACTTACCTCTGGAACTCGGACAAACCGTCATCCTGGGCGGAATTTTACCCAATTCCTACTATTCCCCTCGCGATATTCCCCAAATCGCCGCCAATTGTCTCAGTCACTACTATGGCACACCCATTGACCCAAATAACCTGAGAGTTGAGGAATTTTTAAACAGCCCATTTTGTATTTACGCCAAACCCGTTACTATCCAAAAATTTAATAACTATGCTATCGAATCTATCCATCTAAGCTGTGTTTTCCTCTATCAAGACCCAACCATTGAGCAGCAAGCCGATAAAGTGTATCGCATCTGCCAAGATATGCTACTCAGTTATCATAAAATTCACTTCTTCCATTCCCAAAGCATTATCTTAAAAAAGATCCTCAGTCAACAGTACGAAGCTATCGAACGACTCACAGAGGATTACAATCAACAAAAATGGGATAGTCAATCCCTGAAAAAGCTACCGCAAGACTCTCTGGACTATTATAAAAAGCTCTCCTTCCTGCAAGACCAATCCAAAACCGTTGGCGTCAACTTAAAGAATTATCAAGAATGTCTCCGACAAATTCAACAGCAAACCGGACAGATCCCACCGCAATTCTTCACAGAATTCGAGCAAGAGATTAGTTTTTACCGGGAACAAATGGAAGCGAATATTGGTTTTCTCAGTCCCGGTATTCAACTCTATGAAAAACTCATGCTGAGTGTACAAACCCAAGTTAGCATTGATGAAGCCGCCCATCAAAATCAGCAGAATCAACAACAAGCGAAACTGGGGCAAATCTTAGCAGGTGTGGGTGCGGCGATTGGCGTCGGTCAAATTATTGAAGCCCCCATCACCGCCACAGTTTCTCACCGTCTGGATCAAGGTAAACCTGAACCCTCAATCGCGAGTTCTTGGCTAGGGGCATCATTGAGTGTTCTTCTCAGTATTGGCATTGGTTATTGTATCAGTTTAGCCGTTTATCGATGGTTTACTCAGTCCAAAGTATCGTAACCTTTCCTCGGCAACCCAAATAGAGTCTGCTGAATAAGTTTTGTGGGGGGTAGGGAGCTGGGGAAGCTGGGGAAGCTGGGAAAGCTGGGGGAGCAAGGGTAAATTTTTCCTGATAGCGGTGCAAGGTTTTTGATGAGTTTGATTCTCTTTCCTGGAATGTGAACAAACTCTATTGACTTTTTTTGCCCACAGCAATATAATAAAAGGTTAAGTAGAGTAAGTCAGCTTAATCCAAGACTTCACCAAGAAATCTGTTTCAGTGACAAGGTGAAGCTGGAGCGGGGGAACCAACTTTTGGGGCATATCTCACACTCGAAACCCGAGTCGAGAGGGACAACTCTCAGTCCTAGCCCGTCAGCTAACTCCGTAGGCATTGGGAGGAGACTGAAGAATCAGCATTTTTAGGAATGTCTCGATTTCATCAGTTTCAGGCGCTGGTACTGCTCAGTTTTTTGTACCTGCTTTTTGAAGTTGAGGCGTTGTCCATGTCGTTTCAGTTCAGTTTTGCGGCAATTTGTTCCGGGTGTAATGGGTATACGGTGACGAGAGGATATCACTGACTAAAACACCAGTCTAGTACTCCAAATCGATGCAAGAATGCCCACAATAATGTAACAAAAGCAACCCAATTAGCCCTTTGGTAGAGACTTTTCTTAGCAGTCTCTACTAACTGCTATAACTAGACCTAGGTTATAGGCATGGGGTTGTTTTTTCTACCCAATCTGCTTTTGTTATCCCCTTTATCCTTTGGGTACTTTTTACTGTTCGTTGAACATCTTCCCCTTATCCACTTCAATCATCAGGGAATTTATGGAAACTTGGTCTCAGATTATTGCATTTTCAACGTTTGTGGGTGTCATTCTCTTGGTTATGACCGAATGGATGCATCTAACAATTGCGGCTTTTTTGGGGGCATTACTGCTAATTTTTGTCCACGTTATGACGCTGAACGAAGCCGTTGGCTACATCAGTCAGAGTTATGCTACCCTGGCTTTATTCTTTGGCGTAATGGTTCTAGTCCGGGCATTTGAACCCACTAAAGTGTTTGACTACTTGGCTACACAAATGGTGGTATTAGCGGGAGGAGAAGGAAAGCGACTTCTGCTGGGAATTGTTGCCATTACTACTCCAATTTGTGCCATGTTGCCGAATGCGACAACGGTAATGTTATTAGCCCCTTTAGTGCCACCCTTGGCGCAGGAACTTGGGGTAAACTTCGTGCCATTACTAATTTTAATGGTGTTGGTGGCTAATAGTGCTGGATTACTTACACTTGTCGGTGATCCGGCAACATTTATTGTCGGAGATGCCGTCAATATCAGCTTTACCGACTACTTGTTTCAGTTGAGTTTAGGGGGGGTCATTGCTGTTGCCGTGATTGTCGTCATGCTGCCCTTTTTATTCCCAAAAACTTGGCATAAAAAGCTGGATAATTTGAATCAACTGCCCCAACCTAAAATCAATCATCCTAGAGTTTTAATCGCTGGGGGGTTTATCATGGCGTTTGTGCTGGTGTTTTTTGTCGTAGGAGAATCTCTGCCTATTCCAATTTCCCCAGCGGCTGTCGCTTTGATGGGAGCAGCGTTAGCGTTACTGTTGGCTCACCATAGCAAGATTGATACCGTTAACAACATCTTACGGGATGTAGACTGGAGTACCTTGCTATTTTTTATGTCTATTTTTGTGATCATTGGTGGACTGGAAAAAACGGGTATCGTCAGCGGTTTATCCAGACTATTAGCCGTACTACTGGGACGAAATATTTTCCTCGGTTCACTCTTGCTACTTTTCTTAGTTGGTTTACTATCCAGTGTTGTTCCCAATATTCCTCTAGTTGTGGCAATGGTGCCACTGCTTAAACAGTATCTGGTTAACGTGGGTTCTGTGGGAGCAGATGTCCTATCTCCAACCTTTGAGGGTCAATTTCCCCCAGAAGTATTACCTCTTTTCTATGCCATGATGTTTGGGGCTACCTTGGGAGGGAATGGCACACTCGTTGGCGCTTCTTCCAATATCGTAGCGGCGGGTATTTCTGAACTCCATGGACGCCGGATTTCGTTTAAAACCTTTTTGCGTTACGGCGTACCTGTAATGGTGATACAACTCGTAACGGCAGCTTTATATATTACGATTCGCTTTTTCTTCTAATTCCAAATTTACTTGTAAATAATCTATGCAAATTGCCCTCACCCTTGGCATTTTAATTCTCGCTTTAATTGCGTTTATTGCCGAATGGTTTCCTGTCGATGTCACCGCTCTGCTTATTGCCGTTGTCTTAATGCTGTTGGGATTAGTTACCCCGGAAGAAGGAATCTCTGGCTTTAGTAACTCGGCTACCATTACAGTAATGGCAATGTTTATCCTGAGTGAAGGAATTGGACGCACGGGTGTGATTCAAGTGGTTAGAGACGTGCTGATTAAATGGGGCGGAAAAAATCCCAGACAACAAATTTTTGTCATGGGGGCGATTGTCGGTTCGATTACTGCCTTTATCAACAATACGGCGGTTGTTGCTGTCTTTTTACCCATTGTGGAAGATTGGGGTAAAAAGCAAAATATCTCCGTGTCTAAACTGCTCATTCCCCTATCTTATGCCACGGTGTTAGGGGGAATGATTACCTTAATTGGCACCTCCACTAATATTGTGGCAAGTGGTATATCTAAGGAATTAGGATATGGCGAATTCGGATTATTTCAGTTTACTCCTTTGGGTATTATTACCTTTATGGTTGGATTACTCTACCTGACTCTCGCCGCACCCCGACTTCTGCCCGATCGCAAACCATCCAGCAGCGATTTAGTTGCCCAAGATTACGGTCTTAATGATTATGTTAGCGAAGTTGTGGTCACCCCGCGATCGAGTTTAGTCGGACAAACGCTACGTTCTAGTAAAATTCAGCGGACGTTCGATTTAGACGTACTGGAAATCATTCGTAATGATATCCACTTCCCTCAACCCTTGGCTGATAAAACCTTAGCCGTTGGAGATATTTTACTCGTGCGGGGGAGCCGAGAGGATTTATTAAAAATTAGAACCAAACGGGGACTATATATCCTGCCAGAGGTTCAGTTTGGCGGGAAAGCTTTCGGGGAAACTGAACTCAGTTCAGCGGAAGAAGGCGTGGCTGAAGTCTTAATTCTCTCCAACGCCAATCTTGTTGGTTCGACGCTGAAAGAATTACGGTTTCGCCAACGCTATAATGTTACAGTATTGGCAATTCGGCGAGGAGAAGAACTGCTGCGAGAACGAATCGGTCAAATTCCCTTACGGTTTGGCGATTTGCTTTTAGTCCAAGGTCCCAAGCAAAGTTTAATCGGATTACAAACCAGTCGCGATTTACTGGTCATTGAACAGCGAGACACCGAAACCCTCCGCCAAGATAAGCTAGGAATTGCCCTGGCGATTGTGCTGGGTGTTGTGGTTATTGCTGCCTTCGATTGGGTACCTATCTTAGTAACGGCATTAGCAGGAGTTATTTTGATGATTGTAACAGGCTGTCTGAAACCGGGAGAGATGTATAATGCCGTGCGCTGGGATATTATTTTCCTTTTAGCCGGACTTTTTCCACTCGGTATCGCGATGGATAAATCGGGAGCAACGGAATGGTTAGCGAGTCATTTAGTTGCCATGGGTGGGAATCTTTCGGGTTACTGGATTTTAATGTTCTTCTACTTAGCTACGTCCATACTCACCGAACTCCTTTCCAATAATGCTGCCGTAATTCTGATGATACCCATTGCCGCAAACGTTGCCACAACGCTGCATCTTAATCCCCTTGCCTTTATGTTTGCTGTCACCTTTGCCGCTTCTAATAGTTACCTGACTCCAATTGGCTACCAGACGAATACAATGGTTTATGGACCGGGTGGCTATAAGTTTCTGGATTTCACTCGAATTGGTGCGCCTCTCAATTTGCTGCTGACGGTAATAACGCCGATGCTGATTATTTGGTTGTATGGTTTAGCACCGACTTGACAAATGACAAATGACCAATGACAAATGACCAATAACAAATGCACCTAAAATTTACTCAAGACATTGAATCCCTACTCAGCCGATTAACCCATCAACCCCTAACGCTTAGAGATATTCTCATAGAAACCTCTGAGCGAGGATTCAGCTTGGTCATTGGCTTATTAGTTTTACCCTTTTTGTTTCCCATGCCTCCCGGAGCATCAAGTGTATTAGGATTAGGCTGCTTAGTGTTATCCGTACAAATGGCTTTAGGACGGCGAAAACCGTGGTTACCGCGAAAAGTAGCCAACTTTCGATTTCCCCCTAGCCTGAGTTTAAAACTGCTCAAAAATTTGAAGCGAGTGATGAGGGTGCTGGAAAAAATTGTGCGCCCTCGTTGGCTAACTGTAGCGGAAAGTCCTAAAGTCTGGCGCTGGAATGGGTGTTGTATGTCTTGGCTAACTCTACTACTGATATTACCGTTTCCGTTCACGAATCCGATGCCAACTGCTCCCATTTTGTTATTGGTTGTTGCTACTTTAGAGCAAGATGGTTTGCTGATGTGTGTGGGATATGGATTAACCGCTTTAGTGACTCTAGCTTTTGCTTTTATTGCTTATGCCCTCTGGCAAAGTACTCATTTACTGCCTATTTCATTTTGAAAAAATAGTGGATAATAGAATTGGATAAAAACAATAGAGTGATCGAGGATTTTTTCTGAATAAAAGCTAGTCAACGTCAGGTATCTGGCAAAACAACTCATCGAGAGCGCTAAGTTAAAAATTCCCCCCAAGGGCGGATTTTAGGTGTCTCATTTTTTAGTTAGGTTTATTCCGCAACGTTTTCCGCTTAGACTAATCACCGCCAACTATGTCATTTACTACACCCTCATCTGCATCTTCAAGTCCTCTTCCCGATACCACTCAACCCTGGCATACCCTGGATATTGAGCAAGCACTAGAACATCTAGAAAGTGACCCTGACAGGGGTTTAACCCCCGCACAAATTAGCCAGAGACAGCAGCAGTATGGGTTAAATGAATTAACAGAAACAGGGGGGCGTAGTCCTCTGGCAATCTTATGGGATCAGTTCACCAATATCATGTTAGTGATGCTGATTGCCGTAGCCATCGTGTCAGCAATCCTGGATTTAGGCAATGGGGTATTTCCCAAAGACGCGATCGCGATTTTTGCGATCGTGATTTTAAATGGTTTGTTGGGCTATCTGCAAGAAAGCCGTGCTGAAAAAGCCCTCGCCGCCCTCAAACGCCTTTCTTCCCCCAAAGTGCGGGTGCTGCGAGACGGGAAACTGATGGAAATTTCCGGTAAGGAATTGGTGCCGGGAGATGTCATGCTATTAGAAGCTGGGGTACAAGTCTCGGCTGATGGTCGCCTAATTGAGGCACAAAACCTGCAAATCCGCGAATCTGCCCTAACCGGGGAAGCCGAGGCGGTACACAAGCAACCCGACGCGCAACTGAGTGAAGACGCCCCCTTAGGCGATCGCATAACCCTGGTATTTCAGGGAACCGAAGTCATTCAGGGACGAGCCAAGGTACTGGTGACTAACACCGGGATGCAGACGGAATTAGGGCGAATTGCCACAATGCTGCAATCGGTGGAAACGGAAGCCACGCCGCTACAGCAGCGGATGTCTCAGTTGGGAAATGTCTTAGTCAGTGGTTCCCTAATCTTAGTGGCGCTGGTTGTTGTTGGCGGTATGCTGAACCGGGGGTTGGGACTGTTTGAAGAACTTTTAGAAGTATCCTTAAGTATGGCAGTGGCAGTTGTCCCGGAAGGTTTACCTGCTGTGGTTACCGTTACCCTGGCGATCGGCACACAGCGGATGGTGCGCCGCCACGCCTTGATTCGTAAGCTACCAGCGGTGGAAACCCTGGGTTCTGTGACAACAATATGTTCCGACAAAACGGGTACTCTCACCCAAAACAAAATGGTTGTCCAGTTCGTTCACACCCCTGGAGATACCTTTGCGGTGACGGGTGAAGGCTATGCACCGATTGGAGAATTCCGGATTCAGGAATCAGCGATTACCGTTGAAGACTATCCCGACTTGCAAACCCTGTTAACCGCTTGTGTCGTATGCAATGATGCCCGATTGCAGCAGGAAAAGCAGGAATGGACGATCTTGGGTGATCCAACCGAGGGGGCGTTGCTATCCTTGGCAGGTAAGGCAGGTTTTTTTGAAGAATCCTTGCGTCAACAGTTACCCCGAGTTGCCGAGTTTCCCTTTTCCTCTGAACGCAAGCGCATGAGTGCGATCGCTCAGACGCAAAATGGGGAAGAGGTGACATCCTATATCATGTTTACCAAAGGCTCACCGGAGCTAATTTTAGAGCGTTGCACCCGGATTCAGGAGGGTGAACTCACGCCGGAACAACGGGGGCAGATTCTGGCACAAAATAACCAGATGGCTGGGAAAGGTTTGCGGGTATTGGGATTTGCCTATAAGCTCTTGTCAGACATACCTCCGGACGGTGCTTGGGAAGACAGCGAGCAAGAATTAATCTGGCTGGGGTTAGTGGGAATGCTGGATGCGCCGCGCCCAGAGGTACGGGAGGCTGTGGCTCAATGTCGGGAGGCGGGAATTCGCCCAGTGATGATTACAGGCGATCATCAGTTAACAGCACGCGCGATCGCAACTAATTTGGGCATTGCTAAAGAGGGGGATATTGTTCTCACCGGACAAGAGTTGCAAAAACTCTCTCAAGCTGAATTAGAGCAACAGGTGAACCAGGTAAGTATTTATGCCCGCGTCTCCCCGGAACATAAACTGCGAATTGTCCAAGCGTTGCAAACTCAAGGTGAATTTGTGGCAATGACGGGGGATGGAGTCAATGACGCCCCCGCCCTCAAGCAAGCGGATATCGGTGTGGCGATGGGTATTACGGGTACCGATGTGAGTAAAGAAGCCAGCGATATGATTCTGCTGGATGACAATTTCGCCACTATCGTTCATGCGGTGGAAGAAGGTCGAGTGGTGTATACGAATATTCGCCGCTTCATTAAATATATTCTGGGCAGCAACATCGGGGAAGTGCTAACTATTGCATCGGCACCCTTAATTGGCTTGGGAGGCGTTCCCCTTTCCCCCCTACAAATTCTGTGGATGAACCTCGTCACCGACGGATTACCCGCCCTCGCCCTGGCAATGGAACCCGCCGAACCCAACGTGATGCGGCGTCCCCCCTACAATCCGCGCGAGAGTATTTTTGCCCGTGGGTTGGGGCTTTACATGGTGCGGATTGGGATTATATTGGCGATCTTGACCATCATACTCATGGTCTGGGCATATAACTACGCCCAGGAATCGGGAGATCCTGATCGGTGGAAAACGATGGTATTCACCACCCTATGTTTAGCCCAGATGGGACACGCGATCGCGATTCGTTCTGATACTCAGCTAACGGTGCAACTGAATCCCTTCTCCAATCCTTATGTTCTGAGTGCTGTCACCTTGACCACGGCATTACAATTAATGCTAATTTATGTGGCTCCCCTACGGGATTTCTTTGGCACTCACTGGTTAAGTCCTCAAGAACTGTTAATTTGTCTTGGTTTTAGTGCTTTAATGTTTGTTTGGATTGAACTGGAAAAACTGGTGATTAACTGGTTCAGACGTCGGCAAACGGCGATAGGTTAACCGGAACCTACTCTAAAAGGTGATCATACCATTTCTCTTGAATCGGAGATGATCACCCCCACAGCTACTGACTCAACCATGCGATCGCGCCCCTTAACAAAACTTATTTAGCTAGCTGCCTAAATTTTAATCAAAATTTAATCAATTTCCAGCACTAAGCAGGTAAAATAGAATAATTCTTCAGCAGAATCACCGCTATCGTTGAGGCACTCGGCAATGTCTTCTCACGAACACCTCTGGAAAAAAGGCTTCTCAAAGCCCAATTCGACACCTGTGCCGAATCCCTTCAAAATACAGAGGCGTCGTGTCAAAGCCTTATCACCAAATTTATCGCCAAAGGAAAAACTACAGCTAAAACAGCAAGCTGATCAAATCTCCCAGTTGGGTTATAACTCCCTCAACATTCCGATTAAAGCTCCAGATCCCACAACAACCCAAGCGATTCCGAGTCAGCCCAACTCAGGTGATGTGACAAATCAGCCGACAACGCCAGCCGCTGATGCTGTAAATATTCAAGCAGATGGGTTAGATGATTTAGACGATCAAGAAGAGACGAATGAGCGCGACGAGATTTCTTTAGCTTCAGCCTCCGATGGTTCCGCATCAGATGATACTAGAGAGCGTCAGGAAATATCCGACAGTGAAGCCGAGGAAATCGCTGAACCCCAGGTAAACAAGGTTGAGAATCCAGAAGAAGAAACTGAAATCCAAGCGAAAGCGAAACAACCCGCTCGTAATTTCCTAGAACTCCCCATCAACGCTCCGGGTAAATCGCCATCCTCTATACAAAGACAAGGGAACTTGGGGGAATTCGGCAATTCGATTCAACAGCAGCCCGTTGAAACTGAGGAAAAAGTTGAGCCAGAAGCTGAACAAGAGCTGCAGGAAGAAGATGAAACTATCCAGCGTCAGGAAATGCCCGATAGCGAAGCTGAGGCAATACCTGAATCAGAAGTAGATAGTATTGAAAACCCAGAAGAAGAGCCTGATATCCAAGCTAAAGTTGAACAACCGAAGCATAATTTATCAGAACTCCTCGCCAACGCTTCAAGTACACCACCATCATCTATACAAAGACAGGATGACTTGGGGGAATCGGGAAATCCAATTCAACAGCAGCTAGTTGAAAACGAGGAAAAACTAGAACCTGAAGCTAAACAAGAGCCGCCGGAGTTGGATGAAACCATCCAACACCAAGAAATACCAGATGCTGAAGAAGATGAGATATTATCGAGTGAACCTCAAACCGTTCAGCGCCAGTCTGAAACACCTGACATACCAGATCAAGAGAAAGAAAAATCAGAAGATTATCACAATTTCCTCGAAATTCCGATAAACGTTCCAGGTACACCGTCATCCTCCATTCAGAGACAAGTAAACTTTGGCAGGTTGTCGAATCAGGTTGTCCAGCCAATAAAACCTACCTCTAACCCCGGATTAAATCGACTCAATACCTTCAAATCACAGCGGATTAATTCGCCTGTGAATCCAGTCAATCCCGTATTGAATCAATCATCATCTCATACAGTTGAGCGTCAAGAAAGTAGCACTGAGGAAAAAATTTCACGAAAGGTTACAACGTCGGAAGAATTTAGACCTGTTAAAGAAGGAGAACAAGAGGAAGATAATAAACCGGATACTTCAGTTTCAGAAGAGGTTCCTAGTGAAGAGGAAACTACTGAAGTTTCCTCGACAAAATCAACGCTCACAACTAATACTCATAACGATAACAAAAATACTTCTAACAAATCACAGGAGAAGCCATCAAAAGCTCTTAATGAACAAGAACAACCTGAAACAGAGAGTAAACCCGAATCTGAAACTACAACAGGATCGGATGCTCAAGAAGTCGAGCTGGCTGTAGAGGAGGCTAAAACTGAACTTGGAGCCAAGGTCACCGAACCAGCGCAAGGTAGCAAGGATAGTGAAATTGCTCAAGCTGATACAGCAAAAGAAGAAGCGACACAACAGAACAAGTCAACTGAAGAGTCTACAGAAGCAGTAGCTGTAGACAATGAAGCTAATCCAGAAACGGTTGCTGGTGAGGATACGACTCAAGGAGATCTAGATAGTCAGCAAACAGAACAAACAGAAAAGGTTGCCCAGACTGCCCAAGCTGAAAGTGCTGTAGCCGAAACCAGCACCCAGATGGAGGCGGCTCAGTCCAATGTGGAACAGTTACCCACTGCACAACCAAACTTTGTTCCTAGTCAACCCAAAGCAATGTTCTTAACTACGGAGGATAACAGTGCTACTGTAGGAGCAGAGAATGTATTGGGTTCGGTTGGTGACGGTGTAGTCCTTTTCCAGACAAATAATCCGGAGCAGTTTCAGACAGATGAAAATGGCGGCGGGTTAGTTCAGCAGATTCCTGCCAGTGGTGTTGCTGCAATTGAAGAAGGTAAGCAGCAAGAATCACAAGCTGCCTTAGCACAATTTATGTCCGATGGTGCAACCAGTGTGTCTCAGGTGACAGACGCGGGTCAAACCATTCAGCCACGCATCCAGGAAGCAACTACTCAAGCTCAGGCTTCAATTGATGCGGCTATCCAACAAAATCAGACGACTGTCGCTAATGCTATTGCTCAAGCTCGTGCAAAAGCGAAAACTCAAGCAACAGAGGCGCAAAATCAATTAAAAACACAGTATAAAGCTACAGAATCAGCCATCAAACAGCCAACGGCGGATGCTCGTGAACGAATTGAGACAGAACATACCACATCCCTTGAATCTTTAACACGGCTCCAGACTGATATGGTCGAGGCAGTCAATAATTGCTTCGCTACCGCAGAAATTAATGCCCGTGCTTTAGGCACAACTTTGGGGGGCGAGGCAATTGCTAAAGGGCAAGCCAGAAGTCAGCAGTACAGCCAAGAACCCCTTCCAGAAACTAGCGGTTGGGATGATTTTTGGGATGGCGAGGACTACCACAAAAATCGGCGTAAGGCTAAAGAGGATGCGGCTCTACAGGTAGGGCAAGCTTATAATGAGGAGCTAGTTACCAAGGCAAACGAGTCGGCTGACCAGTTAATAGCTAACAAGTCGAGTGTTCTCGAAGGTGTTCAGACCAAGATAGAGGAAACTCGCGCTCAAATTGAAGCCAAACACACAGCAGCACTAACGGAACTCGACCAAGCGGAAAGCTCGTCCCTCTTAGCGGCTAATAAAACCCTACAGAGTCAATCCCAGGCAGTTGAACAGGCTCTGAGCCAAACACTGGCTTCTCTGGATCAACTGAAGACAACCCAGCTTGAGCAGGTTAACCAGGTTGGTGAACAGCAGAAATTAGCAATTCACCAAACCGAACAGCAATCCATTGCTGCGCTTCAGCAAGGGGTTAGCGAAGCGGCTGCAAGTGTTGAAGCAACACTCCAGCAGATGGCTAGTGAAGCAAGTGGCGTTGAATGTCCTAACCCAGAGGCTCTCAAAGCCACTCTAGCCAATGCTAGAGAACAGCTAAACTATGTAGTTGCTGAGGCACAAAACACAGTTGAGACAGGAATTACCGAGTCCTCTCAGGGCATACTCGAACAAAGTCAGCAAGCTATCCAAAGTTTAGATGAGGTGGGTCAGCAGACGAGCGAGCTATCCGAGCAAGTTCTAGGAGATTTCAGCACTAGCCTAACTCAAGTTACGGATAGCGCTAGCCAAGTTTTCACTGACTTACAAAATAAACATACTGAAACTGTCAGGGGAACAGCCGATCGAGTTGTTGAGGAACTTAAAGGATTAATTAACGATGTTGACCAAGCGTTCAAGACAGTAGGGGAAAATCTCAAAACTGAGTTAGAAAACAGCGTTACTCAGCTCGAAACTGACCTGAGAAGTTCCCTCTCCGAACTTGATTCTAAGATTACCGAGGAAGCTGACAAGGCAGCGGATAAGGTTCAGCCTGCGTGGAAAGGCTGGGTCAAGATTATCATTGACATTGCGATCGCAATTGTTGTCACCGCGGCGATAGTTGCACTGGCTAGTACAGGCATTGGTTTATTAGCCACGATTGGTTTAGCCGCTCTTATCGGCGCTGCGGGTGGTGTGACAAAACAACTATTGCACGATGCTGTAGATGGAGAAATTTCTTCAAAAGAGGTTTACTTCAGAGAAGCTGTACTTGGAGCAGTGGCTGGTGTCATTACTCTTGCAGGTGCAGGAGCTGGCAATGCCGCCAGCAGCTTTATTGGTAAGCAACTGTTAGCTAAAGGTATAACTAATCAAGTCCTCACCAAAGCAGCCACAATGGGGGCAGAAGTTGTTGTCGGAACTGTTATTGACACAGTTGGTGCTGGCCTCACTGATACATTGAAACGGGCAATGAGTGGTGAAGAGTTCTCTTTGGAGACAGCATTCCAGGCGATGTACGGTAGCGTTGGAGTTAACTTCCTTGGTAATCTCGGTGGTACGATCCTAGCACCCTACCTTGGTGGCTTCTATAGCAAGACTGGGCTTGGAGGAGCCACGACGAAGGAAGTAGGACAACAAGTTACCAGAGAAGTCACCGAAGAGGTCACAGAGCAAGTCACTAAAGAAGTTTCTCAAGAAGTTACTGAACAAGTTACCAAGGAAGTTGGAGAGGAAGTATCTGCACAAGTGACTAAAGAGGTAGCTGAAGAAGTTACTGAGCAAGTGACCAAAGAGGTTACCGAAGAAGTAACTCAACAAGTCACTAAAGAAGTGACGGAAGAAGCTACGGAACAAACCGTTAAAGAAGTTACCCAAGAGACTACAGAACAAGTTACCAAGGATATCACAGAGGAAACTACAGAAAAAGCGACGAAACAGGCAACTGGAGAAACAGCGGAGCAAACTACAAAAGAAGTTACTGAAGAAGCTACGGGAGAAACTACAGAACAAGCCACTAAAACAATTAAAACAGATGAAACACCTAATGGACGTAGTAGCCATACAGGGGAGCCTCAAGTTGAGCCTGGTGTGGTTGCCAAACAGAAAGCTGCTGATGGACATGAAATCAAAGTTTTAGAAGATGGTCGCGTTGTTCGTTGTTCAGACTGTGGAGAAATCAGAACGCAATATGCAAACGAACTTGCCGATCCTAAAAATAGTCACCTTAAATCTCAACTCGATGAAGTTGAAGCAATCCCTGACCCAGACCTTAAGGCCAAACAAGCCGCAGAGTTAGAGCAAGAGCTTGCTAATATTAGAAGGCGGACAGCTCAGATAGAGGAATCAAGAAAGCGCTTTGATAATTTCCGAGAACCTGTAGATCCCAAAGACATTAAAGGCGCACAACCTGTTGAAGGCAGCGGTACAGCCGGACATGCAAGGTCTAAACATGGCGTATCCAATCAAACTCAAGCTGAGATTTTAAATAACCCTGAACGTATATTTAGTGGAAGGAATAAAAATGGGAGAGAAGTGGACATATACTACAAAGATGGTAGCATAGTAATCACAGAAGCCGGAAGGAAAAATTCAGTGATCACAGCTTATGGTTCAGTAAGCAGTAAGGGCAATGCGACACCAGTAGATCCCCAGAAATGGGCAGGTGATTCCAGCTATGTTGAAATCAAAGTAGAGGGTTCAAATGAAGTGATCTACCCTAATCCCGATCGCTTTAACTTAGATGATTGGCCTTGAGACAAAGACTAACAAGAGAAAATCAAAAAGCCTTGGTGCTTTAAGGATTGATTATGAAAGAAAGCAATTCAATTGAACAAAAGCTATGGCAAATCCCTATGAAAGTCAACTCAACAAAAGAGGATTTTTCTGAAATCATTATTTTTTTGATCAGTAAGCTTTCTGATTACTTGCAACAGCAAATTGAAATAATTGATAAGACTATTGAAGAGTCAATAGTCGATGAGGAGTCATTTTGTTGTTGTATTCGTAGTGCTAGATCCCTTGGTGGTCCTTTGACTATAGCCTGGGAGGGAAGGTTAGGAATGGAACCTATAGAGGGCAAAGCTTGTGTAAGTGCATCTCTCTTTCTTTTTAGCCAAAATAATCGTTTGGCTGTTACTGGACAGGAAAGTAGTTATTTAGAGTTGGTATATGAACCATCTGATAACAGCGAAGGTCGTTGGCGTTCTCAAGGCTGGCTAGAAGATGTGTATGGCGAATTTGAGAGTATTAATCAATACTCTGGTCAACTCCCCAGTTAAATATCTAGAGTAATTAAATCAGTTAATTAATATAATATACTAAATATGGAAATTAAAGAAACACAATACCTTTGTACGGATTCTGATGGAACTCGATATTTTTTAATTCCGGTTACTCAAGAACTGCCTAGTGGCGATTTTATCATCTACACCATTGGGGGTGAGAAAAAGAAAGTAGATTCAGCAAGATTAGCTGATTTTGAAATTTCGGAGGAGGAGGCGAAAACTCATCTCTATGCCGAAATGAGTCAAGCTATGGATCAGGCTAAAAGTACAATAACTAGTCTGCTAACCTTCGCAACTCAAGTCGGTTTACAAAAAGCTCCGTCACAAAGCAGTACATCTTCCGTTCAAACTCAAGAAGGGTTAAAGATCATCTCTTCCCTTTTAGGAATATCACCAGAGGTACTAAAAAGTAATCCTAAAGCAGCCCAAGAAAGCTTTAGCAAACTCTTAGATAGTCTCAAGGTAACGATAGAAACCGCAACTGCCCAAGACTCAGAGCAACTAGAAAAGCTCCGGGAACAGATGCATACTGTGCAACAAAGGCTGCAAAAGCAGGGAATCAAAGTAGATGCAGATTTGGAGGAATTGTCCAATCAACTGCGGGAGTGGTATCTATCGACTAACTCTGAACAAAACCTCGAAGAAATGTCAGATAACTTGCGGAAGTTTGCCGACCAACTTGACCAATTGCTAGCAGAGGCTAAAGAAAATGATGATCAACTATCTCTAGCTTTCCTCAAAGGACTAAGGGGCTTTTTATCTACCCCAGAAGATGATATTCACGAACAGGACAAAAGACAGCAAGAATATAGAAAAGATGCACGAGAGTCAATAGAACGGGCGCGTCAAGGACGTAAAATTCCATCATTTAGTTTTGATGACTTGCTATCTAAGTCTAATCAGACCAAACCAAGTAATAAAGGTTAGCATAACAAGAACGAATTATATTCTTGAAAAGATAATTTAATTATACCTTTTAAATTAGATTTATGGACAAAATAATCACATGGACTTTAGTGTTAATTTTCCCCATTACTATAATTATCTTTGTGTTAGTCTTTAATATATTCACTTTTATAGAATGGAAGACAGCAAAAGAGATTCACGATTCTGGGATCACTACTCAAGCCACAGTGATTGAACTTGACAAAAGTATTGGGCTTAAAGCACCCAATTCTTATTTTATAAAGTACCGCTATAAAATCAATGAATCTGGAGAAGATGTCACCACTTATACAAAAAAGAAGCAAATAAACGAAAACTTATATCAACGTTTGAAACCTAACTCCCAAGTAACAATATCGTATCTGCTCTCTGAGCCAAAGATATCAGATGTTCAAGGCAATAAAGTGCTAGATAGAAGATTGATAGTTTGTTTTTCTATTGATGTAGCTTTTATACTTTTTATATTGTCAGTATTACTAAAGGTTAAAAATTGAGCGGAAATCATCTAGTTTATTGGAACTATAGCAAGTCGCTCTGGTGTATTTACAACTCCCATACCTGAAGCTGAGTCTAGATGAGATGTTCGTACAAACAAAGTGTAACTAGACCAGCGCGAAGCGCTATACATTGGTATCAATGCTGTCCGAAATGGAAAACGATGGTATTTACCACCTTATGTTCTGAGTGCTGTCACCTTGACCACGGCATTACAATTAATGCTAATTTATGTGGCTCCCCTACGGGATTTCTTTGGCACTCACTGGTTAAGTCCTCAAGAACTTTTAATTTGTCTTGGGTTTAGTGCGTTAATGTTTGTTTGGATTGAACTGGAAAAACTGGTGATTAACTGGTTCAGAAGTCGGCAAACGGCGATAGGTTAATCGGAGATGATCACCCCCACTGCTACTGACTCAACCATGCGATCGCGCGTCGAATCCATTCCTCGGCGTTGGGGTTTTTCGCCAGCAGTGCATCCTGACTAATCGCGTTCAGCGCCTGGGTAATTTCGGCGGTTTCATACCCTAGGGCTAGTAGGGTCATTTCCACATCTTCTAAAATAGCGGGGGAGGGTCCCGTTGCACTGGCTGGAGTTTCCACACCCGCGAATTTTCGCCATTCAGATAACTTGGTTTTCAGTTCCAAGGCGATGCGTTCAGCGGTTTTGCTACCCACTCCTGGAGTTTTGGCTAAGGTGCGAGTATTCCCGGTGACAATCGCCTGAACCAGATTCTGTAGTCCTAGGGTATCGATAAGTGCGATCGCTAATTGAGCGCCAATCCCACTCACACTCACCAACTGGCGAAATAAATCCCGTTCTGCGGCGGATGCGAAGCCATAGAGGATTTGTTGGTCTTCCCGGATTTGCAGGTGAGTAAAAACTTGCACTACTTGTTCTGATCCGATCTGAACCTCTTGGGATAGCTGTCGAGTAATTTGCACCTCATACCCGATTTGGTTAACCTCTAGAATCAGAGTAACTCGATTCCCATTCCCTTTCTGAATCGTCGCGACTGTTCCCTTGAGATAACTAATCATTAATTATAAGTATCCAAATTTAAACTGACCGTTACATCAGTAGAGACGCGCCATGGCGCGTCTCTACACTGTTGGCGATCTTCCCTGTTCCCTCTTCTCCTATCCCCAATTCCTAAACCAGAAACCCCAAATGATGCAGACCTTCTAATATACCATCTGCATAATCTGCCTGAGCAAAATAATGGTAATCTTTTTTGTTCGCCTCATACCATTGACGCAGTTCAGGTTTAGCATTTCCCACCAGAATACCCCGTTCTTCCCCAGCACTAAACAGGGCAATATCATTACCAGAATCACCACAGACAACGGTTTTTGTGGCGTCCATGTCCCATTTTTGCCGCAGGAATTGTACCGCTAAACCTTTATCCCCTTGACAAGGTAAAATATCTAAGTCTTGACCCCCACTATAGATCAGCTTGACATCTAATCCTTTTTCCTTTAAAGAGGATTCCAGACGAGGCAAAACCTCTGAGGAAATTTCTTCACTCAACACATAACTGACTTTAAACGGGCGCTGTTCTGTCTCAGGTTGCAGCAAAAGGTCAGAATAATGGGCAGCTATAGCCACAACTGCGTCCCGGTTCCACCCCTGTGCCAACATATCCGCCCATTCTGGGTCAAAGATTTTTTCCTGCGGATTGAAGCAAATTTCGGTGCCAACTGAGGTAATCAGCGCATCCGGTGACAGTAGGGACTTTTCGCTAGTCAGTTTCCGGTAGAGGGCAGGCGATCGCCCAGTCGCATAGACTATCTTAGTCCCATAGTCTTGGCGATGCTGCTCTAACTGTTGATTGAGTTCCTTGAGGGCATCGTCATCGCCAACTAGAGTGTTATCTAAGTCAGTTATGAATAAAAATGCAGTCATCACAATCTCGTGGATGATTAGAGTTTGCACCTGCATTATTTCGCATCAGCGTGGGATTAGCCAAGGGCGTTTGGATAAATAATTTTAAACGTTGTTCCTTTTCCGGGTAGAGAAGTTGTCGAAATCGAGCCGCCAATTTTATTAAGTTCTGTGCGAACAATATCCAAACCAAACCCGGTTCCGGCTCTCAAATCTCGCTCATCCTTAGTGCTAAAATCAGGATGATACAGGAGTTCGTAGACGGCTTCTGGGGAAATAATCTGGGCTTGAGTTATTGTAATTAACCCTTTTTTGATTGCCTTCGCCTTCACCCGTTCTAAATCAATTCCTGCGCCATCATCAGAAAAGGTGATTATTGTTTGGTTATCCTGATGAAAAGCACTCATGACAATCTGACCAACTGGCGATTTGCCCAGAGTTTGGCGCACTTGGGGGGACTCGATTCCGTGCGCGATCGCGTTGTTGATTAAGTGGGATAATAGTTTCGGTAAAGTGTCCAAGACCACTTTAGGAATTAATGTGTCCCTACCCTCAATTCCTATCTTGACCTCCTTACCATAGTCTAACCCGGCTTGTTTTACTGCACGTTCCAGGGGAAATATTTGCTCGATTTCGGCAAAAGCGACAGGGGGATTAAGCAGAAACCTTAAATGAGTATCAATACGGTTAAATATCGACTCTGTACCTGAAACAACCTGATTAGCATCATCGTCTTTAAGTCCATAGGGTTGCTTAAGTTTACTTACGAATAGAGATAATGCATCGAATAGCTGAAAAAAGAGATTTTGTAATGTTTGGTCGCAGTTAATCGGATAATCTCTTAATAGTTCAAGTTGCTCATGCCAACGATTAGCCAGTCTATCAATACTATCTAGACCTAACATTTCTGCCTGGGCTTGAATCGACAGAACTGCACGGCATAGCCCATACACCAATTCTATGTCTTTAGAACCTGATAGCTGGAGCAAATCTTGTTCAATTCGATAGAGATGTTCCGTCGCATGTTCAACAAATTCCTGAACCCATTGCTGTTCCTCTGATTGCATACGCCTTCCCCTGCACCAACTCGCACCACCTTATCCGTATTATAAGCATCAATCCTTTACCGAAGAAATAATTGATTTAGGACTTACGCCAAGCCTCTATTTGTAGGGTGCGTTAGCGAAGCGTAACGCACCTTTAACGGGAGCTAACGCACAACCGAATAACTTTCATACTCTGGAAACTGCCAAACTGCTAAATCTAACGCCAATCTTAAGTCTTTACCTGAAAATAAATTTTTGTAGAAAAGGCTAAAAAAAAGTCCTAAATTCGTCCAAGGAATAGAAGATTGAGGGGCAATTACAGCCGCTGCACCCGCCGCTAAAAAAGAATCGGCTAGTTGAGCGGAACTACAAGCACCACTAACCACTATTTTTCCCTGCCATTCTCTGATCAAGCTAATATCAAAATCGGTTAATATAACCTCTGGAACCCGTTCGCCAATATTCTTCGCATTAGACCATTGCAAAATCAAGCCATCATTTGTTCCATGCATAGCCAAGTGAACGATATTAAAATCCGGCTTTTTCAAGTACAATCTAAATGAATATTTGTCAAGGATTGTCTTTTCCTGCCAAATCCCATCATTACTGTAAAGTTTGTAATCTATCGCTTGTTTGGTAAAAAAGTGGGATATGATTAAGGATTCAGTCTTCTTTTTAATTTCCGGACTACGACACACTTCAAAAATAGCAACTTTCATCAAACTCCTAAACTTTATCTAGAAATAAGGTATGCTAACGCTGTCCTTTGCGAACCATATTCAATCCATACAGGTACAGTTCAGCAACCGCATAGACACGAGGCGGCGGATCATTGGCACGAGAACGTTCGGTGAGAATACCAGCTTCGATCATATCCCTGATAGTTTCCGTTAATTCGTTATCCTCCACTTTCCAAATTTCCGCTAGTCTCTCTTCATCAATCGGAGAACGTTCAGTTCGTAATCTATCCAGATAGACTTGAAGTTCAGGATACTCGTTGCGGACTTCATCAACACGTTGTTCGGAAACATAGGGAAAAGAATCAATCAAAGCTTTGGGGCGCAAGACTATCTCTTTACTATACTCTGTCGAGAAATCTTTTTCCCGTTTAACTGCTTCTTGTAACAATAACACTAAACTTCTCGGAAAACAGTTCTTTTGACCGTCAGCAATACGAGTCCGCACCCAATTATAAGTATACGCTTTTTTCGTCCGCCCCATCCGCTCACCCCATAGAGGATACAAGCTAGTCCGAAGTTGTTCTAGCTCAATGGCATTTAGTCGTGCCACTGTTACCCCCAATTTTTGCTCCAAAAATTGGCTAAGAGTAGCAGAACTGGTTAAGGCTTGGCGTAGCACAAGTCTCCAGAGATCAGCTTCATCCCAACGGAGTTGGAGTGATCGCCCAGTGTAATGCCCTTTGTTGGTAAAGTTAAGTTGATTCCAAATATCTTCCCGTAAAAATATTTTAGGGACAATACATCTGAGACTTGTCCCACTCTCCAGCCACCAAGCCAGTAACGCTCCAAGTGCTTGTTTTCGACGAACATAGTCTTTTGGAGTCGAACCAAAACCAGCATCTAACTCATCATAAAGCAGCCATACGACCTCTTTATTCTCTTGCAACCAGCGGTCAATTGCCCGTAGTTCATCAGCCGCTTGCGACCCAGCTTGTGGAGATTGAGTGCGATGGACTAACCACTCAACGATTGGAGAATGGGGAGGGTTGTCTTGATCAATTAATGCAACTAACTGTTGATCTAATTCAGGGAGTGAACGTAATTCTGGTATAGAATAACACAGTTGCAACAGAGCATAGTTTAGCCAAAAAATTGACCAACTATTCTCACCCACTTGTTGCTCATAACTCGCTAAATCATTACTTTCTAGGATAGGTCCAGGTAATCTCGGTTGACCATGGGCGGCTAAAAAGTTAACATTACTTAAATTAACCTCGGAATGAGCTAATTCTTTCGCTTTTTGTGATTGTTCGACAAACAGACGAAACAGCAAACTTTTTCCCGTTCCCTTAGCCCCCCGAATTAACCAGTTTTTGTTGCTTAAAAATCGGGGAAAATCTTCAGTGCGGTGAAATATATTTGGGATATTATCCGCTTCTATTTCTTGAGCGGTTGCTGCATCGAAGCTTAATTGCTTTAAAATAGATTTACGTTTTTCTGAAGTTTCATCTTTTTCTAGTTCAGGCTTGATATCAGGTAGACTTGCATCAATAGCATCAGCAATTTGTAAATAATCATTCAGTAAACTTCTGGGAACACCAATCAAACTAGATAAAGTTGTAATACTAGGATTATAGGGAATTTCGTAGTAAAGTTCTCCAACAGTTGTCTCACTCGGTAAACCCCAATTTTCCTCAATCCAATCTTCAACCCTAGTGAGCCAAGTTTGACGCTGTTCTGGTGCAACTAGAGGCATAGGCGTAAGCAGAAAGCGAAGATCAGGTTTTCCTTCATAGTCACGGTGTTTCCGCACCCCTTTCACAACCCAGCGTAATCCTTCAAAACTCTGGTCAGTCGGTGAAAAGCAAAGGATACCCGTATCAGCGAGATCAAAAAGTGCGATCGCGCTGGTATCATTAAATCCAGGACGTGCATCAATCAAAATTACATCTGGATTTATCTGAGTTTTGATATCTTCCATAAGCTGATTAACTGGATTGGTTTCACCTTGATAGAACTTTTCTAACCTGTGTCGATCCAAATCAGCTAACCGATGAATATAATTTTCATTATACTCTCCCACTGGCACTAAAAACAGTTCACCACGAGTGGGTAAATTGATGGGATAGATACAACTCTCAATCGGGGGAATATTCTGCTCAGGAGTCAAATAGCGTTGGTGCAAGTAATCCAGGACTCCGTAGGTTTCTTCATTGAACGTTTCTGTATCTGAGCGGAACATAATCGAAATACCTGGGGCTTCTAGGTCAAAATCGACCATCACAACTCGACGATTACGCCTTGCCAATATACTGGCGACTAAGCCTAGAGCAGTAGAACGTCCTACACCTCCCTTGAATGAGTAAAAAGTAACAACTAAGGGACGCTTAGGACTATCTTCATCAATCTGAATCGGTTGGTCAGATTCTGGAGCCATTAAGAGGTCTGACCACAGTGGTAATTGGATAGTAGCTGAAGGTTTTTCTGTTGCTTCTTGGGGGGTTAACAGCTCATAACCAGCAATGGGGTATTGACCCAAGTTAGTATTAATAGTCTCTAAAAAAGAATCAATTTTTTGTTCGCGCCATTCTAAGGGATGGTTTGCAAACAAATGAGTAATAACTCTAATTTTCAGCCATCCTAGTGAAGTTGGCTTTATTTTTACCTGTGCATCGGGATCTTCAGATTTTAAAGAATTAATAACATGGTCTTCAATCTGTTGAGAAAATTGAGTTGAATGGGTCATGACGTCTCCCCTTGTTGATCTAAAATAAATCGATGCAATACTTTAATAGCTTTGATAAAGCGTTGACTCTCCTGCTTATCTCCCATTTTATCTGAATAGCGTAAGGAATCATTACGCCAAATGTCTGAAACTGTATTCCAGGCATCTCGATAACGATTAGTGCGGTCTAATTCTATCGCACGTTGTAATGCAGGTACAGTTTCCAGTAACTTGCTCAGACTATGTAATTGTGAACCAGATAGTCCCTGTTTAAATACACGAGTATCTTTAAAGTTAGTTTTTCCTTCCCTGTCACAAATAAGAGATTTGAGAGAGCATTCAATAACATAGCCCCCCAAGTAAATAGAACCTGTCCAACGCCCTTGGTCATGTAACACTTGAGCATCTTCAAACCGACGCCGAGAAGCACCAAGCTGGCAACGTCTATCATAAGTATCGGGGAAGTAATAGTCCTCCGATATGATTGAGCCATATTTTCCTAGCGAATAAGGACTATTTTAGGACTATTCTATTTCCGGTGGCAAGGGTGGTATCAAAGGTTCTAATTGAGTAATCAGCGTGGGAATATCTGACGTCACTACAGACCAAATTCGTTCTTGCCTAATCTCTTCATACTGATGGGCAATAACATTCCGTTGTCCGATAATATCACTCCAGGGGATTTCCGGATGTGCTTGACGGAAATCATCTGACATTCGTCTCGCCGCTTCGCCTAGAATCTCTAACTGTCGCTCAACGGCACTCTGAAGCAATATACTCTCTAGATAAGCTTCATAAGATAAACCAGCCGTAAATTCTTGAAGGCGAATTGCTGCCTGTAACATATCCCAAAGATAACCAGATTCGCGACTATTGGGCTGCATAAATCACCTGTTTTGTACTTAGAATTTCATAACGCCGGAAAGGATTACGTAAACACTCCTTTTCCACGAAATCAACCTCCCGACTAAACTTCGTTTTCAGTTCTTCTTTCATCTTAATGATGTCCCACAGACTCCATTTAGCCTCCGGCGCAAAACTGACCAGTACATCGACATCACTATCGGGGCGAAAATCATCTCGTAAGATAGAACCAAATAGGGCAAACTCAGTAATTTGCCAGCGCTGGCAAAACGCAGCAATCTCTTCTCTTGATACCTCAACCTTTGGGCTAATTGTCGTCATATTGTTTGTAGTAAGGGCTTTAGCCTTATATTTTATTAACGTTATATTCCCATATTAAACCTTGAACAGTAAACCCGAAAACCTGCGATATTTTTGAGTAAGGCTGCGGCAAAATCATTGAAAAATGGTGCGTTGCGCTTTGCTAACGCACCCTACTGGCTAAAAAGGTAGCATAGATTTTACCATTAACTTGTAGGTTGGGTTGACGATAGGAAACCCAACAGAATATAGGGCTAAGGTTCCCTACTACAAGCCGAATCTAATTCATCAAATAAGGTGTACCACGCCAGCAACGCACCCTACTAAAATGGTGGCATAGATTTTACTATTAAGTCGGGCGCAAAGCTTTGCGCCCCTACAGTTTCCAGGCGTAACGTTAATTGATCCAATCAGGTTTGCCACGCCACGACAATTGGATAATTCAGCCACTAAATTATCCTTTAAACCGTCACCCCTTCTAATTCCTCATCCGTCAACTCATACAACGCCTGCAACTTCTGTAACTTCTCCTCACTGGGTTGCCAAAATCCTCGTCCACTTGCCTCCAACATCCGGGCAACAATATTCCGAAATGCCTCAGGATTTGCCTGTCTTAACTTCTCTGCCATTTCTGCATCTAAGGCATAAGTATCTGCTGCTTGATCATACACCCAATCATCGGTAAAATCGGCGGTTCCTCCCCACCCAATTAACGCTGTCATCCGTTGGGAGATTTCATAAGCACCACCTGAACCCTGACTTGCCATGGCTTCTGCCCATTTCGGGTTCAGTAACTTAGTCCGATATTCTAATCGCAGTAAGTCATCTAATTGGCGCGGGGTTGTATCTTTAGAAAAACTTTCTACAAAACTGGCGCTGACTTTCTTTCCCCGTTGTTTCTCAGCCGCTTTTTTCAATCCTCCGGTATTGGCATAGTATTCCTGAATATCAGTTAAACCGTATTCCACGGAGTCAATTTCCTGAACCACCTGGCTGGTTGTTTTTAATAGCTGAGTCAGAACTTCTGGACGCGCTTGTCCTTTATCTTGACGCCCATAACTAAACGCATTGCGACTTTCCCAGGTTTTGCCTAATTCCTCTCCCGATTCCCAGTTTCCATCCGTCACTTGTTCATTCACTAAGGAACCAAAATCACCAGCCGGGTTAGAAAATAATCGGGCAGAATTATTCTCGATTCCTTGGGCTTGTAAAGCTAAAGCATGTTTACGGATAAAATTCTGGTCTTCTGGTTCCTCCGCCTCCGCCGCCCGTTTAAATAAATCATCGAGTAATTCAATAATATTCACAAAACTATCTCGGAAAATACCCGATAGATTTGCCAATACATCAATCCGGGGATGTCCCAATTCTGCTAAGGGTTTTAACTCATAGCGAACAATTCGCCCCGTTCCTTCTTTGATGGGTTCTGCACCCACTAATTCGAGTAGGATTCCTAAGGATTCTCCTTTAGTTTTAATCGCATCTAATCCCCATAACATAACCGCCACCGTTTCCGGATAATCTCCCTGTTCTTGGAGGTGTTGGGCGATAATTTTTTGGGCAATGTCTCGTCCTCGTTGATAGGCTCCCGGTGAGGGCATCCGATAGGGGTCTAAGGCATGAATATTTCGTCCGGTTGGTAATACGCCTACACCATCTCGTAATAAGTCACCGCCCGGTGCTGGGGGAATGTATTCTCCATTTAATCCCCGTAACAGGTTCGTCAGTTCATCGGTGTTTTGCTGTAATAAGTGGGCAATTGTTTCTATTTCAGTGGCAAGGGAATCGGCATGACTATTTTTATCCTTAACCACAGAAGATAATTGAGTGGTTTGAGCATCTCCGAGTTTATCTATTACCTCCTTAATTAAACTAGATGCGCCATTATCGCCAAAATAAGCATTTAAATAGCTAGCCAACGTTTCTGGGTTCGGGGGTTCGCCCAAAGTATGTAATCCGGATGAAAATAGGCGTTGTTCTACCACTTGCAAGTATTCATACAATTTGACCAGATAATGATTAAATGCCTCAGCACTGAACAAGCGGATATTATCGGGTGTAAACGGAATCCCTAATTTCTTCGCCTGATCAAAGGGACAATCAGCATCTAAGCCACTATCCACAATTTTCTGACAAATGTCAGGTTTTAACGCATAATTTTTGTCTGGGTCTTCTCGGTACTCAGCAATTAAATCTCGCAGCGCGACTAATTCTTTATACAATCCCGCCCGCCCATAGGGGGGAACATTATGGGAAATTAGGACACCATAGCCGCGCCGTTTGGCTAAAATGGATTCCGAGGGATTATTGGCAGCATAAATATAGAGATTGGGAATATCTCCCAGCAAAATATCTGACCAGGAATACCCGGTATTGCCTAAAGGAGAACCCGGTAACCATTCCACGGTTCCATGCATCCCGAAATGAACCACTGCATGAGGTTGAAACTCATGGTGTAGCCATTTATAGAACGCGGCATATTGAGGATGAGGAGTCATATCCCGTTCAAACATTAACCGCATCGGATCACCTGAAATACCTAACGGAGGTTGCACACCTATCCAAATATTTCCTAATTGAATTCCACCAATTTGGAAGTCATCGCCGTAAGTTTTAATTCCGGTTCCGGTGAGGGATTTCCACTGCTTTTCGATGCGAGTTGTCAAGAGATAGCCGAGCCATTTTTCCAGGGTTTTAACGTTGACGGAGTTTGTCGCTAAATCCTCATGGCTAATGGCTTCATCGGCTGCTTTGACGCGGCGAATCAGTTCTTCGCCATCCTCAGGTAACTCGCCCACGGTATAGCCTTGCTGCTTGAGGGCGTGGAGGACTTTCAAGAGCGATCGCGGTACATTGAGTAAAGCTGCTGTTCCTGTCGCCCCATATCCGGGCGGGAAACCATAGAGAATGATGGCAATTTTCCGTTCTGAAGCGGGTGTCTGTCTCAGTTCAATCCAACGCTTCAGGCGTCCCGTCAAGCGTTTCACCCGTTCGGGAATCAGATAAATATCCTCTCCCACCAATCCCCCCAGAGGAACCGTGTCAATTGCCCCATCTAATTCTGGTAATGCATATAATACGACAGATTGCAAGCCACCAATTCCTTGTCGCGTCCAAGAGTGAATATCCTGAATCAGTAACGGTGCGGCGACAATATAGGGAACATTTTTTGCTGTGAGAATGCGTTTTGCTACCTCAACTTGACGCCCCGCCTCCATAGAACCAGCGGGTCCTCCGACTAATGGAAAGCCAATTGTAGAAACAATCGCGTCAACTTCAACAGCATCTTTGGATAAGGATAATGTATCAATTGTACCCAGTTTTCGTCGGGCAGTTTCATCCGCCGAGGTCAGCCAATCGCGCACCGCCACATGTCCTTCCACACCATTAATAAAGATAGGGACGGGGATTAATCCAGCGTTCTCAAACTGGCGAATTAATTGGGGAATATACGGTTGTTTAGAGACAACGTGTTTGCGATAGAGGAGAATCCCGACAATGGGAAGAGATCCCCCCCAGCCCTGCTTAATAAGGGGGGTGTTAGAGGGGGAGGAAGCATTATTTTGCTTTTGCCGATACCACTCCTGATAATGCTGTGGCGAGGTAAAATATCCATCATAATCGGGATGTAATAAACCCATGTTTGGAGTTTCGACTGGCGGTGGAATGTCTCCCACTTGTAATCCTAAGTATTTTTCAGCGAGTACCCAAAACATTGAAGCAACGTTTTCGGAACCACCAGCATTCCAGTAGCCGTAGATAATCAGCCAGTTGCGTAAATCCTGAACTTTTTTCGCCGGAATATATTTCAGCAGCTTGGGACCCGTCTTCAGAAAGCTAATGTAACCCGCGAGTTTATCTTCTTCTCGTCCATTACTAAATTTATCCAGAATAAACTTAATCGGCTTGGGCATTCCTTTGGGCTTATCGCCAATTTTAAACGCCCCGATTTGAGTCAGACTCATTAATTCTAGGGCGGATTCAAAGACAAGGCGGATGGAGATATGTTGGGTTCTCTCCCGCAGCCATAATACTTGGTCATAATCAAACAGCAGACTGGCGAAGAAGACATCAGCATCCTGGAGGGCGGCGGCGACGATATCCGGTTCTGTGGTCAAGGATTGGTCGCTAAATACGCGGATATCCAAGTCTGTACAGCGCTTTGTCGCCCAATCAGCCGCTTGGCGATACAAGTCGGCGTTGAATGATTCAAACCCAGCGATTAAGACGATGCGTTTCATAGACCCAAGCCCGAACGATTTCTTCATACATTGATCTTAATGGGTCTAGGAGATAAAATCCTGATTTTGTCCAGATTGTTCCAGATGTTGTATGCAACGTCTCTACACAGGTTTTGCGATTCGTTGCTAGACCCCTGATGATCAATCATCCAGTTGAATTCACTCAGTAGTAGGAGGGCAAAAGCCCTGAGCATTGGATATTAATAATAATAGAAACAAGAACAGCGAACAAGAAGATGGCAAACACAAGCGAAAACACAAAAGTGTCAAAACTCAGATATTTAGGTTTCCTGGGTTTTTTGGGATTGCTAGGCTTGATTATTTCTAATCCGGGATTATATGGATTTTTCGGGTTCTTTGGATTTTTTGGTTTAAAAAACAAAACGGAAGACCCAACGTCTTGAAGGCTGAAGGCTTAAGCGAGAGCAACATTTTGATTGCAGGTGGAAAATACTTTGAGATAGAACTCTCCCTAACCTTCCCTAAATCAACCCCTCCCTAACCCTCCCCTTGCCAAGGGGAGGGAACTCGAACGGTTAACATCGCGAAACTAAACAAACAAAGCCCGCCGAGGCGGACTCAGGAAAAATCAGGGAATTATTTACCATTTACAGAAGTTTGATATTTGAGAAATTAAACTCCTGAACGGACTCTTTTCCATCAGTTTCTGTACGAATAATCCGCTGGGTCAGGATAACATAGTCGCCAACCTTTTCGTAATTATCTTCAAACACACTTTTACCGCCCTTTTGTTCACCCGTTTTGGGGTCGTGGTAGACGGAATCATAACGGTGAGAAAGATAACCTTCGCCCGTGTTGTGGGAACTAAAGGTATTAATCGTAACGACAACGCCGTGAATGTGACGGTGGACGTGGGTTACTTCATTATCACGGACTTTATAGCGATCGCCTTCTGCTTTACCGCCCATTAATAGTTCCACAGCACCTGTCTCATCGGTATCGCCGAAGGAGAAGGTGTTTTTCCCGTGGGTGTCTTCAAAGGAACGGCGAACCCGGTGAATCGCGGTTTCCCAGAGTTGAGAGTGAATCGCTTGCTTGGCGTCTTCGTCTTCGACATCAAAGACTTCGGCTTTCATATCCGGGTTCACCCGAACCTTCCCTGTAACCACTTGATCATCCTGTTTGAATGTCACATCTGCGGTGTAACCGGGAAAGTTGTTATCCCAGGTGTAGCGGTTCTCATACGCCGCCCGAAAGAAATCACGCGCTGATGTTTGAACTCCAACCATCTGCTTCTCCTATATGTTTACTTTTGCGTTTCTGTAAACTAGCATAGTCGGGACTATCTAGCCTGTATAGACCCCAAGTGGGTACTGTCTGCGTCAACTACGCCACTGGGGAGCAGGGGCAAATAGTGAGTGGTGCAAGATATGAGTTAAACGGCAAAGATTTTAACATCAACCCCGTTTATTGACTTACAACTTCTAATTTATAGGTGAGACCATTTTTAACGTTTTAACCACAGGAATTATAGCTTCAGTTGCCAGGATAAATTGCTTTCTAATAAAAGGAGAAGTCATCGCGGACAGAAGACCGCCGTAATCCAGGTTAAAATTCACTTCATCTCCAACTTGTAAGTTGTGGTTCTTGCCGTCGAGAATAATATGATCACTGCTAGCTCCTAGTATTTCTAGCTTTTTCTTCGATTTCAAGCTAGATACCAGAACGTCCTGCCTTCCCAAAGCAATAATCACTCTCTGGCTAATTCCTCGATCTGAGAAACTAGGAACGTTTCCAAAAGCATCTTGACAGATCTCGCCAAATGGTAGGGAGGGCTTTGTCTTGGACTCAATAACTTCGGCAACGAGTTTGAATGCCTCTGTGTGTAAACCTGGAATCGCTTTTCGGTTCACAGTTTCGCGCCCTAAAAGAATGGATTCACCCAAGCGAAGATTGTTGATATTGCCGATATATTGAGCAGATTTATACCATTCATAATTAGCCGAATTACCGCCGGATATTATTTCCAAATTAATCTGAAATTCTTTTTGGATGCCATTAACCAGTTCAGACAATTTATGCATATTTTTCTTGTCTGGCTTTACTCCACCATAACAAGCCAAATTGCAGCCAATACCAACAATTTTTATCCGGGATAGAGAAAGAATTTTCCTGATAAATTGAGAAAGATCACCAGGAAGTACGCCTTCCCGCAGATCTCCCAACTCTACCATCACAATTATTTGATGATTTCTATTATGTACTTTTGCATAATAGGAAAGTTGCTTAATCGTCTCGATTTCAGTGTTTAGACTAATGTCTACACTTGTAACCACAGCTTCAGCCTGACTGAAAGGAGTGCGTAGAAGCACAAACTGAGTGGATATCCCAGCATTTTTCATTTTTTGAATGTTTTCAATGCGAGAGTCAGCAATAAATTTGACTCCACCTTGAATCATTGCCTCGACAATAGAAGGTTCTCCTAGCACTGCTTTGGAGACTCCCATCAATGAAATTCCTCTGTGTCCATAAAGTTCACATAGCATTCGGGCATTGTCCCGTATTTGAGATAGAGAAATTTCTATCCTTGGCATAAACAATTTCATTGATTATTTCCAGACGATTACGTCTACCTCATTCCCAATACAGGCATTTTTTCTAAACTCTTCCGCTTGATGGTTTGATTCAGGTTTGGAAAATGATCACCTAAGGCTTGAATGATTTTTTGGCATCCATGATTCAAGACATCCATTGTCGGTAATTGAAACTGCCTCTCATAATCCTCTATGATTGTCAAAATCTCTTCATCTGCTAGGTTTTCATGGCTTAATGCAATCGCCATAACTTTAGCTTGAGAAATCGCTTCAATCAGTTTAATTTCGCTCTCAACAGTTGGCATTGGCAAATGAGGAAAATCGCACCGAAATTTCCTAGCTGGTGGATGTTGAAGGATAATACCATCGGGCATACTTCCTTTCAAGATGCCGAGAGAACTCATAAAAGCGGGATGACTAACGGCACTCTGTCCCTCAACTAAAATGATGTCGGGACGTTCGTTGTCAAAGGCTTGAATAATAGAGTTTTCTATTTCACCAATCACAAATTGGGAAATCAGAGCATCAATCGATATGCCATACATTGCTCCCTGCATCAAAGCAGTTTGACCCGTCGCTACCAATACTGACTTTATGCCGAGAGTCTTGAGGGACTTGTTGAGTTCTATTGCGGTTGTCATTTTGCCGCAAGCACAATCTGTACCTAATATGGCGATTACAGGAACATTAATTTTAGAGAGTTGACCCGTAAAGACGTGCAAATCTTGTAATTGTGGAGGTTTTCTGATATCTTTAATTTGGATATTATGTTGGGCAGCCATCTGGGTAAACTCTTGATCTTCAGAGAAAAACTGATGAAGACCGTTAATGATATCCATTCCTTTTTCCATGGCTTCTAAGATAAGAAGCCGTTCTGCCTGGGATATAAAGGCATCTAAAGGAGCTTTGCCATAAATGTAACAGTTGGGAACCTCTGAAAGGTTAATTAATGCTTCATTTAAATTAGCAAAAATGGGTATACCATTCTTTTCTTGCCCTAATTCTTCCCCTGCGTCTTTACCCGCTCGTGAACTATCAATCACCCCAACAATTGTATACCGTTCAGAGTGTCGAACCAACCCAGCAGCAGTTTTTCCGTCGGCTAAACTAAATTGATTTTCGCAGTAAATTAAAGCCGTTTCTTTTCTGATTGTCATTTCAATTAGTTTCTTTTAACTTTTTTTTTCACTCATCAGGAGACTTTTTGGTAATTGCCAAGTATCTCGACAATTTATAATTTTCTCTAAATACTTGAAATCATTTCCTGGCAAGCTTCCTGTTAAATCGTTTTGGATAAACTTCTGTTTAAGTTAGCCATTTCAACCACAGCCTCTCGGTGAAACTGAATCACACAAGAGGCTGATTCCCGATAATGGACACGGGTACAGGTAGATACTTTTAGTGTGATCGTGTTAGGGGTCGAATCGAGTAACCGTTGCACCGTACAGGGTTGCCTCTTATTCTTGCAGTAGGCAATGATGCGATCGCCAACTTTAATATCGAGTGCTTGAATGTTCATTAATACTCCTCCTTTGGGTCAATGAATTGGCTGTGTCAGTCGTATCCAGCGCGAAAAACGGTTTATCGGTACGACTCAACCGAGGGACCATTAATTGTCTTGGAGGTGTTGTGATTGGCTAAGGCTTTTATTGCTCAAAGCCCGTCAGATCATCAAGAGTAGATTTCTCACTCCTAGCTACTCTACTGTGGTAGTACCTCTTCAGAGTAGCATATAAAAATGACAAATTATATCAAAATAAAAATTTTAGCGTCAAGATAATGTCGCTATACTGTAATTACTGTTCACCCAGATAAAAAAATGAACTCTCCTAAGCGTTCAGGTTAAACCATGCTGACTTATTTAACAATTCGTTCAAAATGATAGATTATGACCGTGCCAAGTACGATGAACCGTTCTCTCCACAGTTTTTTCCAAGCGATCGCAGATGCTCGTGATGAGCAGGAACTTCGCCTGCAAATTATGGACGAATTAGGGGAGCATTTTCAGGCGCAGTATTGGGGGCTGTGTCTGCTCAACGAAGATTCTCACGCGGCTGAGGTGCAGATGCAAGGGGGAGCGGATACGGAGGGGTTTGTCGCCGATTACAATAAGCTGGCGCGGAAGGTCGATCCGGTGTTACGCTACGTCATAGAACACCATGCTCCCGCCCATGAACAACTGGTATTCTCTCCAGAGGTTTGGAAACAATCTGAACTGTACCAGAATTGTTATGCTCGCTACGATCACGAACATGTGATGATGGGTCCGATTGTCAGTGGGGGGCGTTTAATGGGTGGGGTATATTTTGCCCGTGCTTCTGATGCACCTGCGTTTGATTATAAAGACTTGGCTGACTTAACCGGATTATGTTTGCATTTATCATCCCGTCTGGCTACCTTGCGATCGCAAGCCAAAAAATCCCAGTCTCTCGTCGCTAATCGCCTCACTCCACGGGAACGGGAAATTGCTGATTTAGTTGCCAAGGGGTTGACAAATGCGGAGATTGGTGCTGAACTTTGGATTACTCAAAATTCTGTGAAACAGGCGCTGAAACGGATGTTCCGCAAGCTAAATGTATCAGCGCGTGCGGAGTTAGTGGCGCGATTGCAAGATACTGTGTAGAGACATTACATGCAACGTCTCTACCATCGGGTAATAAAAGTTAAGAATAGGGCGGGTTTTGTTGTTTTATATGGGGTGTGTCCACTGATTTAATCCCTAAACCCGCCCCTACACTATCATGGTGCGATCGCGGCGGTTATCAATGGCGTTAAACAGATGGTTAATTTAACCGACAAACATCAATTTATTTATTTGCCCTCATGTTTAAAATATTAGCAGAGTCTGAGCTATAAAAAATCCGATTGCCAAATATGAACAGCACGTTGGGCAAAATGCCTCTGGCGTGCAGCAATTGTATCCGGGTTCCATTCTTCAGCCGTAATTCGTTGAGTGAGCTGATAGACGCTCTGCTGATATTTTTCTTGCTTACTATGATAGTTTTTTTGTCCGATATCCCGATTAAACGAGGGTTCTAATAGCGTCAGATTTCCCAGACGATAAACCATTTCCTCTAATTGCCGCTCAGTGAAATATTGCCGCCATTCATCAGTTGGCACTTCCGGGAGAATATGCTCAATAGAAAAACTATTTTCCTCTACCTGTATCCCTGATGCATCTGCCTCTAACTGGCTGAGAATATAACGAACGAGTTTACGCTTTTGCCCTTTTGTCGAGATTGAGAGTAAAGAAAAGTCTTGTTGAAATTTTTCGTCGGTGACATAAACCGGACGAAGTGTATCAAATACTTGTCGTGGCGTTGTGATAGTTCCCTCAGCAATATTAGTGGCAACAGTATTGTAAACTGATTCCAGTTCATTCGGATTTAAGCGGCTAACAATACTATAGCGGAACGAGATGACAACGATGAGCTTGAGTAAGCGCGTGAAATTTTCCGGAGAAAACTGCTGATAGGCAGCAAATAGAGTCGGGTAAGCCTGTTTGACTCGAAATAAATTCAACTCACGGATGTAAGGTTGGTTCTCCGGAGTATCACGCCAGAATTCATCATTGGGATTGCTAAGGGCGACATATAAACTACTAAAGTTCTCAAGCTGATCCAATAAATCAAACGCTTTGGTTGCATCATTAACCGATGATCGAACCAGCTTGAATAAACGTTCACGCCGCACTCGAGTATGTTTTAAACTCAAATAGTAACGCAGAAATTCTGGGAACTTCTCCATCTGAACGGTATTGATAATGCGTCGCCATTGGCGCTGTGCTTCTTGTAAGTCATCAGGTCCTCGAAAGAGTGAGAAGAGGTAATTTTTCAACAGGTCAGTGGAGGTTAACTCTATTCCTCTAGCATTTAATGTCTCAAAAACCGTATAAGCATTCAGTTCATCTTCAACACTGATTTGAATTAACAGCAGTCCTTGAGCCACTGTATCGGTAATAAACATTGCCAATTTTTCGCCATCTTGAGTCACCTCTGGCAGTTTTTCTAATTGAGTGAAGAAGTATTCAAAAGCTTGCCATAGGAGTTGATTGGATTTCGAGAGAGAACGAATATTTAGGGGTTTTCTCAGGTTAACTAAATTACTTTGATAAAAATCATTATTATTTTCATTCAAAATCAGTTTACTTGAGTATCGTAGAGAACGAGGATCGCGATCACCGAGATAAGTCCGCTTGAGAATTTCTTGTCGTTCTTGATTGGCTTGAGGCTCAATATCTTTCTCGACAAGCTGTTGGAGCATTTTAATAACAGCAACGGCAATAATACTGAGTGTGGCTAGGCGTTGCTGACCGTCAATAATGGTAAACGATTGATCAGTCGTCCCAGAACGTTGCAGGACAATTGCTCCCATATAATGACTGACACTAACATTATTATGCAGCATTAAAATATCCTGCCACAGGTCTTCCCAATTCTCCTCTGTCCAGGAATAATCCCGTTGAAACGGCGGGACTCGATAGATTTTTCCGTTGCTGATTAAATCGCCGAAGCTAGTTGTGCGAGTATCTAGGAGGTTAATCCGAACCATAACAAAAAGGTAGAAGGTAAACGACAGAAGAATGTGCAAACTAGATAGATTATCAAGGGGGTAGTCAACTCAGATTTGGTATCACTGGCTTGGAGGAGATGGGGGATCTTGAACACAGGACTTACGCAGACACACCACGGATGGGGGTAAAGGTGCGTTACGCTACGCTAACACACCCTACAAATAGAGCCTTTGCGTAAGTCCTAGAACAGTTTGCTAAACTCAGGTTAACAAATAAACAGAAACCGATGGTTACAGGTGTAGGAATTACTGATACTATAAAAAGCTTAAATGATCTGCGGGTGCGCTGTAATTTGCGTCAAGCGGATGATGATCGCTTTTTCAGTGAGTGGGTTGATGATTTACCCGAACTCGACGAACGAGAACAGGCGGGTGTTACTCGCATTAAACAACGCTATGATTATCATCGCGGCGATGGTTTGTTATTGGAAGGTACAATCAATCTGCTGGTGGTTTCGCCACTATTAGAACTTGCAGGATTTCTTGATCCGCCTTTCCGCATTCGTTCGCCTTATGGGGTTGGGTTAGAACTTGATGATCCTGAAGAAACGATTCGCGGTTTTATTGATACGCTAGTTGTACAAGAACAACTTTGGATTTTGGTGATTGAGTCGAAGCGAACCAGTATTCCAGTTCCAGCAGCTTTACCGCAGTTACTGGCTTATATGTTAGCGAGTCCGCAGAGAGGGAGTCCAGCCTTTGGTATGGCGACAAATGGGGATGAGTTTGTGTTTTTAAAGCTGAGTCAAGGAGATAGTCCAGAGTATGATGTATCACGGACTTTTTCGTTGTTTCCCAGGCGACATGAGTTAAGCGAGGTTCTACGGATTTTGAAGCAGTTGGGACAAGCGGTAGTAGTGGCGTGGCACAGCTAAAATGGTAGATTAGAATTGTAGGGGCGCACAGACGTGCGCCCAATTTCACGGTCAAATATTTTCCACAATTTTAGCTGTGTCAGTCCAGTAGAGTGATAAATTAATGATAATATCCCGGAAACAATAAGTGAGGAAGCTGATGAGCGAAGAGTTAATTACTAATATTTACAACGCCTTCGATCCATTTCAACCGTTAGAACCCGATGATCCCGTTTATGTGGACTGTCATCAAGTCCGGGGAGATGAGAATATTTTTCGCGAGTTGGGCAAGAAAATTATCCGATCAAAACAACCCACTTGTCAACTGTACACGGGACATCGAGGAGTCGGTAAATCAACAGAACTCAAACGGCTCAAAAAGCATCTGGAAGAAAAAGGTTTTTTGGTCGTTTACTTTGCGGCGGATCAGGAAGATATTGACTCGGAAGATGCCCAATATACCGATATTCTCCTCGCTTGTACTCGGCATATTTTGGAAGAACTCAAAAATCTGGCGAGTCCCCAACCCTTGCAAGAGTGGTTAAAAGGGCGATGGCAATCTCTGAAGGATTTAGCTTTGACCGAAGTATCCCTGGAAACAGTCTACTCGAATCGAGCCACACAGGTGCGCGATAACTACGGAGACTGCCAAGTTTTACCGATGATTATGGTACGAAATACTGATGACTCGGTTTATGAACCTGGATTAAAAACACTCAAAGAATTGATAGGTAAGCGAGTGGGTCAATTTGCCCCTGATGCTTCCCTGGATACCGAAATTTTTGATAAATCTGAAACCATTGAGCGATTGTGTCTGGCGAGTGGGGGTCATGTGCGGGAAGTGATGCAATTGATGCAAACAGCACTCGACTGGACAGATGATTTCCATTACTAACAATGCTGTGCAACGAGCGATTACCAAAGCCCGTAATAACTATCGTAATGCAGTAGATGCAGAGGACTGGCAGAAGTTAGCCGAAGTTTCGGTTTCAAAAAGCATTCCTAACGATCTTGATTATCGAAATTTATTATTTAACCGCTGTTTGTTAGAATATCGCCATGTCGATGAAAGGGGAGAAATCAAGCGCTGGCATGATAAGCTGTTCGGCATTTAAACCTTAATATCAATAACGGCGAAAGCCTTGTAGTGCGAGCATCTTGCTCGCTACTAATACCCAATTTAAATGCATGACAGCTTACCCACCCATTGATTAAAGAAATTGATGAATTTCGAGAGGCGCTTGATACAATGAAGAAAAGAAAATCAGCATAATCTCGATGAAGCCAATCCCAGCCAATTTTATTGATGATTTTCCTATCGATTTAGGGGAAGAGTATCAACCGCTACGGCGTGCTTTAAAGCGGCGCAGAGGATTTGGCTTGCTGTTTGTCCGCTGTTCTCCTGCCCAAGGGGAACGATTGATTGCCAGAGTACGAAAGGATGTTCCCCAGAAAACAGTTGATGTTTTATCCTTAGACAAGCCTATTGATAATCTCTACGAAATTATTGACAATCTCCCGAACAAAGACAAGCTGGATATTTTGTTTATCAAAGGAATTGAAAAATCTTTGGTGGATTATATCAAGCCGGGGATTGGGGGAGAAGGTGACTATTATAAGGAAGACACTGTACCGAGAATTTTAGGTCATTTGAACCTTCAGCGAGAACGATTCCGCGATGATTTCCCGATTTGCTTTGTTTTTCTGCTGCCGTTATACGCTCTTAAATACTTTATCCGTCGCGCTCCAGATTTTTTTGATTGGCGTTCGGGAGTGTGGGAATTTCCGGCGAGTTCAGATTTAGTTGAGCAAGAAGCAAGCCGCATTCTTTCTCAAATAAACTCTGAAGATATTTTAAAGATGAATACCTCAGAAATAAAACAAAAAATATTTGAAATTAAAGAATTTTGTGAGGTATATAAAAACTACGACAAGAAAAAAGATTTGTTTTTTACGCAAATTTTACTTTTGCTTGCCAACCGTGAACTTGATACGGCATTAATTTACTGTCAAGAATTAATTCACGAAACTCTTGAAGATGGTTGTCAAGACTTCGAGTCAAATCCTGTTTTAATAGGTACAACTTGGTTAAGTTATGTGATTGGCAATAATTATCAGAAGGCACTGGCTAGCTGTGACCAACTCTTAAAACTCCAACCCAAAAATTACCAAATCTGGTTAATACGGGGGATAACTTTATCTCGGTTTGCAAGGTACGAAGCTGCTCTAGTCAGCTACGACAAAGCCCTTGAACTTCAACTTGACGATAATTCTGTCTGGGATCATCAAGGTTATGCGCTGTATCACTTGGAAAGATATGAGGAAGCGATCGCTAGCTATGACAAAGCCCTAGAAATTCAACCTGACGATTATTATGCCTGGTACTTCCGGGGTATTGCACTATCTTATTTGG